>CABKMX010000021.1 GCA_902373595.1 uncultured Christensenellaceae bacterium | reverse complement strand
GAGCAATCGGGATACTTCGTCAAATACAAGACCTTCTTCTCGAACGGTGAGACCGAGGAATACAGACTTTACGTCAAGGGGATCGGCACCGAGTCGGTCGCCGCGGCGTACGACCACACCGTCGACAAGGTCGTCAGCACCTCGACCGAGTACCTATATTGGGGCGCCGCCTCGCAGGTCAAAGAGGACAAGAAGACGGAAGACGTTGTCAAGACGGGCATGCTTTCGCAGGCGGGCGAGGGCAACAACAAGTATTGGGTGATCGACGACACAATCACGCTGGACGACTTCCTCGCAAGGGCGGAGGTCGCGCCCTATACGCTCGACGCGATATGCGCCTACATCGAGAACAGCTTGACAGCGGACAAGATGACGATCACGTCGGCAAAGACAAAGGGCTGGGTCGACTATGCGTTCGTCTCCGAGGTCAAGGACGAAAGTTCGCCCCTTTACGGATGCAAGGACATCGAGCTGAGGGCGACCAAGGACAGGCTCAGCACGATCTACTTCACCAACGCAAAGGGTGAGGACGTTCAGATCAACATAGTTTACGGCGAGGGCAGAGTGCTCAACTTGCCGCAATGGAAATAAGGAGAGGTGACAACATGGACATCGACAAGATAATTCCCCTTCCGCAGCAATGCGAGCTCAAACAGGGCAGGCTGGAGCTTGCCGCGCTCGAGAATCTCGCTGTCGCGGACGCGCTCAAAGGCGCCGAGGGCTTGATACGCGCCCAGCTCGAGGGCGACCTCGGCAAAAAGCTCGGCGACGGCAAAGACAGGGCGGTCGTCATAGAGTACGACAAGTCGGTGCCCTCCGAGGGCTACAAGCTGACAATCGGCGCGGACGGCGTCACAATCGCCGCTTCGGACAGGCGCGGCGCGATCTACGGCGTGCAGACGCTGCGCATGGCGTCTCTCGCGCAGCTCAAAAAGGGCGGCAAGGCGTCCGTCGCGTGCGCGCGCATTGAGGACAGTCCGCGCTTTGCGTGGAGAGGTCTCGAGATCGACGAGGCGCGCCACTTCTTCGGCGAAAAGGAGATCAAAAAGGTCCTCGACCTCATGTGTTTGCACAAGCTCAACGTGCTGCATTGGCACTTGACCGACGATCAGGGCTGGCGCGTTGAGATCAAGAAGTATCCTTTGCTCACCGAGATCGGCGGCAAGCGCGACAAGTCGCAGATCAACGGCTGGCAGAACAGAGAGGTCAACGACATCCCCGTCGTGGGCTGGTACACGCAAGAGCAGATCAAGGACATCGTCGCCTATGCCGCGGAGAGAGGCATCGACATCGTGCCCGAGATCGACATGCCGGCGCATCTGACGGCGGCGATGGCGGCGTATCCGTGGCTGGGATGCCGCGAACTCGAACGTCCGGTCGCGTGGTATTTCGGCAGTTCCATCCCGCTGTCGATGGGCATCAAGGATTGGAACAGGAGCGCATGCGTCGGCTCGCCGCGCACGATGCAGTTCATCCGCGACGTCATCGACGAGATCGTCGAGATGTTCCCGTTCGGCTACTTCCACATCGGCGGCGACGAAGTGCCGATGGAGGAGTGGAAGAAGTGCCCCAAGTGCAACGCCGCGATGAAGGAGCACGGCTTCACCGACTACAAGCAATTGCACACCCACTTCATCAACGAGGTCGGCAAGTATGTCGCGACCAAGGGGCGCAAGTTGATCGGTTGGAACGAGATCTTGCACGGCGGCAATCTCGCGAACGACGTGCTCGTTCAATATTGGACGCCGCAGCCCGATCCGCGAGTCGCCAAACACTTGAACAAGGGCGGCAAGGCGATCATCAGCAAGCACAAGCACTTCTATTTCGACATGCCCTATGCGCAATATCCGTTGCGCAACACCTACAAGTTTACGCCGTATTTCGGCGGGATAAACAAGGACAACGTCGGCGGAGTGATCGGCGTCGAGGGCGAGTGCTGGGCGGAGTGGATCGACAGCCCGGCAAAGCTCGAGTTCCAGATGAATCCGCGCCTTGCGGCGCTGTCCGAAGTGGCGTGGCTCAAGAGCGACAAGCGGTGCTACAAGACCTTCGAAGCGCGACTTGACGACTACTTCAAGGTGTTGGACGCTTTGGACGTCAATTATGCCAAACCGGAGATCTTCCGCGCGCCCAAGAATCCGTTCAAGAGAGGCGCGACGATCAGGGCGTGGTACGCCAAGGACATGAACATAGAGTTCGACCGCAACAAGTGAGCGGTTTCCGGGGACGGCGGCAGCCGCCCCCGATCTGTGTCCGAAGGGCGGTGCAAGGAGTTGACAGCGACGGATCAAAAAAATTATAATTTTGTTATGGAAAACAATATGCAGCAAGACCTCGGCAAGAGGATAAGGAATTTGCGCGAAGACGCGCACATGAGCCAAGCGGAGTTGGCAAGAGAACTTCAAGTGTCGCGCCAGGCGGTGTCGCGTTGGGAGAGCGGCTCGTCCGTCCCGGACGCGAGCATAGTGTCAGATCTTTGCCGCGCGCTCGGCGTGAAGTACGAGAGCGTCTTCGGCGCATTCGAATTGGGCGAAGCCGCGGCAAGCGCGGACGAGAGCATACTAACCGCCGGAGAGGAAGCGCAGAAAGAGCAAAACTTAGAGTCGATCGAAGAGATCAAGAACAGGCTGGACGCGTTGCTTGCAGAACGGAAGAAGAAAAACAACCGCAAGCGGATATTAAGCGTGACCGTATGGTCGATGTTTGCCGCAGCGGCATTGTTTGTGTTGTTCAGTTTGTCGGTGCTCGGCTTGCCGGAATTGGCGATCTTGAACGAGCCCACACGCGGTTCTTCCATCGCATTCGGGATCAATACAGGCGCCGATGTGCTTTTGCTGCTTGGTATAATTTTAGCTATCGTCATTATTGGGGCGGCAGCCGGATTGATATGTTGGGCGAAGATTCGCAAGGAGGAAAGAAATGGAAAAGACCACAAATAAGATAATAGCCGCTGCGGCATTGGCGGTCGTGTTGGTTTCGCTCGTCGCAATCGGCGTCAATACGACTTGCGCCGAAAGTCAAGCCGAGATTACTCCTGCCGGGGTGTATACGCGCATAGAGTGGGAGATCGAAGGCGATGGTCAAGGGAACATCACCGGTACGGCAAAGAACGCGTTTACTTTGGGGACGTCCGTCATCCCCGTGTATGTCGCATTGTTTAGGTCGGACGACTATGTCGACAATACCGCGAACATGGTGTTGGTCGCGCAACAATATACCGCCGATCTCAACATCTTCGACTCTATTTCCGTTACGGCGAGCACGGGCGGAAGATCGAGTTATTGGGCGGTACGGGTGAGATACAACAAAGACTATTCGGGATGGACGGAAATCTGGTCTCCCATTTTTCACTTTGACGCACAAGGCAATATAATCTGACAAACATCCTGACATTGAGTGCAATTTTCCCGTCGCACAAGCGGCGGGATATTTTTTGCAGCGAAAACGCAGTCAAATTGTGCCGAAGCAGCGCGTAATATGACATATGAGGAATTTGAGGGCGGAGAGGGCGACGGACGTCGCCGCGCTTGCGGACAACGCGCGCGCAATCGGGCGCGCGGCGGACGGAAGAGAGGTGATTGCGGTCGTAAAGGCGGACGCCTACGGCAACGGACTTGTGCGATGCGCGAGGGCGCTCAAAGGTGAGGCGGCGATGTTTGCGGTTGCGGCAGCGAGCGAGGCAAAGCGGATTGTCGATGCTAAAATTCACGTGCCCGTGTTGATCATGGGTACATTGAGCAAGGATGAACTCCGCGCCGCGGCTTTGCTTGACGGCGCGTCTCTCGCCGTCTCGTCGCTTGCCGAGGCGGCATGTCTCGACCGCTTGGCTGCGGCAGCCGGGCGGCGGATCCCTGTGCACATCGCCGTCGACAGCGGCATGCACCGCTTCGGCTTTGCACCCGATTCCAAGACCGTGGGGCTGGTCGCGACCTTTCGCGGCATTGACGTCGAGGGGATATACACGCACTATGCGCGCCCCGACGACGAAGCGTTCACGCGGCGGCAATGCGACGTCTTTTGCGATGTCGTAGAGAAGTTGAAGGCGCGCGGGATGAACTTCCGCTTTGTCCACGCGGCGGCGAGCGGCGCGGTCTGCCGCGGCGTCGGGCTTTGCGGCAACGCTGTCAGGGTCGGGCTCGCGCTCTACGGCTGCGGCGACCTGCCCGGGCTTCGTCCCGTCGCGGCCGTGACCGCGCGTGTGCTGTGCGTGCGCACTCTCGAGCGGGGCGACGGGATAGGTTACGGCGCCGCGTTTGCCGCGCCTTGCCGCATGCGCGTCGCCGTCGTCTCGGCGGGCTATGCGGACGGAGTGCCGCTGTCGCTGTCGGGAAGGGGGATCGTGCTCGTCGGCGGAACGCGCTGCCGCGTCGTAGGGTCGGTGTGCATGGACGTGTTCTTTTGCGACGTCTCCGCCGCGGGAGAGGTGAAGGAAGGGGACGCGGTCACCGTTGTCGGACGGGACGGCAAAGCCGCGATTTCCATCGAAGAGCAGGCGGCGCTCGCGGGCACGTCGCCGTACGAACTGTCCTGCCGCCTCGGTCGGGGCGGACGGTGAGCGCAATTTGCGTGCCCGTGTCGACGGAGCGCGTTTAGCGTGCAAAAAACGAGCGCCTTTGCGCCCGCGTATATACAATGATATCTCGTTATAGTACCAAGTATCGATAATAGAACAATACCGCGCTCAGCGGCGGTCGTTGCCCTTGCCGGGGAAGTGGTCGACGACGCAGCGGAAAATCAGCACCATGCAATACAGGCTCATTGCCGCGGCGATCAGACAGCACACCGCCAAAGCGACAGACGCCGCGATGTGGCTCGTCGCGTTGCAGAGCCCGACGATCGCCGAGACCGCGCCGAAGCCGGACACCGCAAAGATCGCGATGACCGCAAAGACCGCTACCGCGAAGCCGATTGTGTAGAGTATCGCCGCGGCGACCTTTTCTCCCGTTGAAGTTTTGCGTCCGTTCATAAGTCCATTATAAGGCGGCGTTGCGCGCTTGTCAAGGGCGCGCGGTCATTTGTCCGCGACGAGCGAGACATATGCAATCGCGGCGATTGCGTTGCCTTTGCCGACCGCGCCCGTCTTTTCGGAAGTGGTCGCGGCGACGTTGATTGCGGAATCGTCGCAGCCGAATGCCTCGGCATAGCGTGCGACCATCCGGGGTATCGCGTCTTTGAGTTTGGGCTTTTCGCAGACGACGGTCGCGGAGAGATTGTTCAGGCGATAGCCGTCCTCCCTCATCGTCCCGACGACGCGCGCGAGCAATTTCATGCTGTCCGCGCCCTCGAAAGCGGGGTCGTCGTCGGGGAAGAGGCAGCCGATGTCGCGCCGTCCCAGCGCGCCCAGCACCGCGTCCATCACCGCATGGGTCAGCACGTCGGCGTCCGAGTGTCCGACAAGCCCTTTGGGGAAGTCGAACGTCACTCCGCCGAGGATGAGCTTGCGCCCTTCGGCGAGAACGTGGATGTCCCAGCCCGTGCCGACGCGGAAGCGCGGCGGAGCGAGCAGACGCAAGTCTTCGGGGACGGTCAATTTGACGTTGCGCACGTCTCCGTCAAAGAGGGCGACGGGCGCGCAATATCTCTCGAACACCTGGGCGTCGTCGGTCGGGGCGAAGCCGTCCGCGTCCGCGCGCTCGTATGCGAGGAGCAATTTTTCGCGGTCGAAGAATTGCGGTGTCTGGACCAGCCGTACGGTCGTCCTGTCCACCGCGTGCGAGAGACCGCCGTCCGCAATGCGCACGCTGTCCGACGCTCCGACGCACGGAATCGCGCTGCCGCGCATCTCGCACACCTTTGCGCCGTCGTCGATGAGTTTGCCCGTCACGAACGGGCGCGCTCCGTCATGGATTGCGACATAGGGCGAATCGCACAGCGCGAGCGCGTTGCGGACCGACGCGGTGCGCGTGTCGCCGCCGTCGCAAAAGACGACGGGCAATTGCAGCTCGCCGATTGCGGCGGCGTAAGCGGCGCGCTTTTGCGGAGGGCAGGGGACGATCAATTTTTGCACATACGGGCGCATGAACGCCGCCGCGGAACGTGCTATGACCGTGCCGCCGTCCAGCGGCAGCAGCAATTTGTCCGCGCCCATCCGCGTCGAACTTCCGCCGCAGGGAATGATGACGTCAATCTTCATCGGGGAGCACCTCATACATTGCCGAGCAGTCTTGCTTTCCGGTCGGGGCGACGTCGCTCAAAATGCGGAAGCGAAGCGTCTTGTCGCCGAACTTCAATTCGGCAATGTCGCCCACCTTGACCTGCGCGCCCGCCTTTGCCGGTCTGCCGTTGAGCGTGACGCGCGACGCGTCGCACGCCTCGTTGGCGATGGTGCGGCGGCGTATGATGCGCGATACTTTCAGAAATTTGTCGAGTCTCATAATTGCCTCAAAACGGGTATGATTCCCTCGAGAGTGGGGGAATAGAGCGGATAGTCCGCGTCGTTGGGTTTGCGCACAAGGATCGCCTGCAAGCCGCAAGCGAGCGCGCCCTTTATGTCGGTGGAATAGTTGTCGCCGATCATCACCGCGCCGTCGCGGTCAAGGCCGTCCAGCGCGAGATCCCAAATGCGCGGATCGGGCTTTTCGACGTCCTGTTCGGACGAGATGACCGCACGGTCGAACAGCGGCAGCACGCCCAAATGCTCGAAGATGCGCCGCGCCTCGGGGACGTGATTGGTCAACAGCACAAGCGTATGGCCCTCTTCTTTGAGCGCGGTCAGCGTAGGCAGCGTGTCGGGGAACAGCTCCCAAAAGCGCAGGTCGCAAAAGAGGTCGGGCAAATCCTTTGCGACGGCGTCGGCGACGGCGCGAGAGCACACTCCGCGGTGAACAAGCCCGTCCGCAATCGCCCCTCCGACCGCCTGCCACCACGTCTTGCCGCGCAAGAATTCAGCGCGCGCCGCGCCGGGGAAGTGCCACGGATATACGTCGCCGTGCGTAATCGGGATAACCTGTTCGTCGGTCGAAAAGACGTTGCGGCGGAGCAGCAGCAGCCGCACCGTCTCCGTCCACATCGGCGAGCGGTAACCCAAGGTCATATCGAAGTCGAACACGAGAGAGCGCTTTTTCATACATCCATTATAACGCCGCGCGGCGATTTTGGCAACAAAAGGGCGCAAGACGCACGCTCCGGCGCGTCGAAAGGCGCGGTGCGCATACGCGTGCATAATAAATACGCAAAAAATGAAAAAATATGCGTTCAAACGGTTGACTTTGCTTGCGCATTTTGATTATAATCTAAAATTGCGAAAATATGCATAATGCGAAACTATCGCCTTCCTGCCGGCAAGAAAAACAAAGAGCCGTCGGGTAAGGGCAGTTTTCGCGTTTAATGCCGAAATCACACAAGGAGGGTCGATAATGCCTCAACACATACACAAGGTCAAGTACGGCAACACCGAAAGGCTTTGCTTCTCCCGTATCAAGGAGACGCTGCCCATTCCGTATTTGATTGCGTTGCAAAAGGATTCTTACAGGCAATTCGTCACCGAGGGCATCAAAGAAGTCTTGGACGACTTCTCGCCCGTGCGCGACTATGCCGGAAGAATGGAATTGCAATTCCTCGGCTTTTCTCTCGAGGGGACTCCCAAGTACGACGTCAAGGAGTGTAAGGAAAGAGACGCCACATACTCGCTTCCGCTCAAGGTTAAAGTGAGGCTTGTTCACACCGACACCGGAGAGGCGACCGTTGAAGAAGTGTTCATGGGCGATTTCCCGTTGATGACCGAGAACGGAAGTTTCATCATCAACGGCGCCGAAAGAGTCGTCGTCAGCCAGCTCGTCCGCAGCCCGGGCGTATACAGCGGCGTGACCATCGACAGGGCCGGTGTACCGCGCTATGACACGACGGTCATGCCGTCCAGAGGCGCGTGGCTCGAGTTCAAGCAGGATTCCAACAACATCCTTTGGGTCAGCGTGGACAGGACTCGCAAGATTACCGCGACCATGTTCTTGAGAGCGCTCGGCTTCGGCACCGATGAAGAGTTGATTGCGCTGTTCGGCTCCGAAGAAATCTTGCTTGCCACGTTGGCGAAAGACGCGATCAAGAACAGCGAGGACGCGAAGATTGAGTTGTACAAGAGGATGAAGCAGGGTGAGATTCCGACCATAGACGGCATCAATCAGCTCATCCGCAACACCTTCTACGATTCGCACAGATACGACTTCATGCGCGTCGGCAGATACAAGGTCAACAAGAAGCTTTGCTTTGCGACCCGTCTTGCCGGCAACACGCTTGCCGACAACATCGTCGACGAGCAGACGGGCGAGATTCTCGCCGAAAAGGGAAGCGTGCTCACCGAAGAGCAGGCGGTTGCGATTCAGAACGCGGGCGTCAACGTCGCTCACATCGTCACCAAGAGGGGCGACACGTTCAAGTTGATCGGCAACAACACCGTCGATCTTGCCGCGTACGTCGACTGCGACCCCAAGGAGCTCGGCATTCTCGAGAAGGTCTACTACCCCAAGCTGGCGGAGCTTCTCGCAAAGAAAGAAGCGGAGGGGCTTTCCGACGAGGCGTTTAAGGACGCAATCAAAGAGAGCCGCGACGAGCTTGTGATCAAGCACGTCACGATTGACGACATCATCGCCGCCGTCAACTACAACCTCGGCCTTGTCCACGGACTCGGCGAGACGGACAATATCGACCACCTCGCCAACAGGCGAGTCAAGGCGGTCGGCGAGTTGTTACAGAATCAATTCCGCATCGGCATGGCGCGTCTCGACCGCGTGATCAAGGAGCGCATGTCCATCACACAGGACATCGCCGACCACAAGGTGCAGAGTTTCATCAACATCAAGCCGGTGACCAGCGTCATCAAGGAGTTCTTCGGTTCTTCCCAGCTGTCGCAGTTCATGGATCACCACAACCCGATTGCGGAGCTGACGCACAAGCGCAAGCTGTCCGCTCTCGGTCCCGGCGGTCTCAGCCGCGACCGCGCGAGCTTCGAAGTCCGCGACATCAACCACTCGCATTACGGCAGACTGTGCCCGATTGAGACCCCCGAAGGTCAAAACATCGGTCTGATTTCCTCGCTTGCGACCTACGCTCGCGTCAACGAGTACGGCTTCATCGAGGCGCCCTACCGCAAGGTGGACAAGGTGTACGGCAAGGACGGCAGCGTCGTAGACGTCATCGTCTCCGATCGCGTCGAATATCTGCAGGCGGACGAAGAAGACAAGTACGTCGTCGCGCAGGCGAACGAGCCGTTGACCGAAGACGGTCACTTTGACCGCGTCACCTGCCGTATCCGCGAGGACATCAGGGCGGTCGACAAGAAGACGGTCGACTATATGGACGTTTCGCCCAAGCAGCTCGTCTCGGTCGCCGCGTCGCTCGTGCCCTTCCTCGAGAACGACGACACGTCGCGTGCGTTGATGGGCAGCAACATGCAGCGTCAGGCAGTTCCGCTTTTGAGGCCCGAGGCTCCGATCATCGCGACCGGCATCGAGCACAAGATTGCCTACGACAGCGGCGTCATGGTCATCGCAAAGAACGACGGCGTCGTCAAGACGGTCGACGCGACCCGTATCACCGTCGAAAAGAGCGACGGCGACGTCGACGTATACAAACTGCAGAAGTTTGAACGCAGCAACAACGGCACCTGCATCAACCAGCGCCCCATCGTCACGGTCGGGCAGAAGGTCATCAAGGGCATGGTTCTTGCCGACGGTCCCGCGACCGACAACGGCGAACTCTCCCTCGGCCGCAACATTTTGATCGGCTACATGTCCTG
>CABKMX010000020.1 GCA_902373595.1 uncultured Christensenellaceae bacterium | reverse complement strand
AGGCGAAAGCCAAAGAACAAAACGACTGAAACTCGGCGCCGCGAAAACACTTTTCGCGGCGCCTCTTTATATCTTTCGATATTCCATTTTTTCGTACCCGTGTGCATTATGGACGAATACGGCTGGTCACTACCTCTCCGCTTGTCGGGTCCAAAAGCACGCTCATGTCGTCGCCTCTGTCCGCGACAAACGACACATACCAATAATACTCGCTGTCGCGGTCGGTCTTGCCGTTGACGAAGCGGACATAGATTTCGCGGTGCATCCCGTCCTCGGATGCAAGCTCGGCGTCGATTTCGCTTTTGAAGTGGCCGTAGGCGAGGTCGAGGGCTTTCGACGGTTCAATCGCCTCCGCCATCTCGTCCGTCAGCTCGAACGTGAACGGCGTATCCGGCGCGGCGGAATCGGTGATTGTCAACTCGGTGAACGTGCCCAAAGCCGACGCATCGGCAATCTTTGCGACCAACTTCGCGCCGATTACGCTCGGCTTCATCGTCCCTTCGACCTTGCCGCTCGCCCCTTCGAGAACGTACGAATAGGTTGACTCGTCCGACATGGACGGCAGTGTCGCGATGACGGTGGTGAACGTCTCCGCCTCGCCGGCAACTCCGTCGGCGACGAACACCTTTTCGCGGTCCTGCGTACCGACCGTAACATAGGCGTTCTCGGTCTGCCCGGTATAGAGCGCCGTTTGACGACAGCTGACATTCTCTTCCAAGATCTGCAAGGTCGTCTTTTCCTCTTCGCATGCCGCCGAGGCGACGGCAAACGTCACAAGCGCCGCGATACACAGCGCGATGGCAATGATCCTTTTCTTCATATATCCTCCTCGGTTGGTTCGCCATATCATATGGCGCCGGCACGGATTTTATGAATTGCGGACGCAAAGATAATTCGACGTCATCGCGGCAAGAAAAAAGCTGCACTCGACTCTTGACAAAAATTACATCAATCTTAACGCGCACGCGCCGCGCTCGCACGCCCTCGAACGCTGTCAAGAGTTTGCGCCGTTTTTTTCGGCGCAAAACCGCTGTATGCCAAACAAATACATATCCCTGTTTTTGTTTCTTGTCGCCGCGCCGCTCGGTCGGCGGCGAAAAATTTACCGAAAATTTACATTTTACAATCAAACTGTTTACGCTCATTTGTTTGTAATGACCCGCACGAAAGTATATAATGATATTAATACGAGAGAAAAATTATGGATAACAATTCTTGCACTCAACACGCGGCTCGGGCCGCGGACAGCGACTTCAAGTACATCGGCAAAGCGGAGAAGGCTTCCTACGGCTTCGCCTCGATAGGCAGCTTTATGATCTCGGCGGTCGTGTCGTCCTATCTGTCGGTGTTTTTGTCCGACATATTGTTGGTTCCGCTCGGCTTCACGACGGCATTGATGTTCGTCGCGAGATTTTGGGACATGGTCAACGACCCGATAATGGGCGTGGTCATCGACCGCACCCACACCAAAAACGGCAAGATGCGTCCGTTCATCAGGATAGGCGCGTTCCTCATCTTCATCGTCTCGATTGTGATGTTTTTGCCTCTTTCGGAGATGCCCGTCGCGGCGCGGTGCGCGTTTGCGGCGGTCGGATATCTGCTGTTCGACTTCTCCTACACCGTCGTAGACGTGCCTGCGATGGGCCTTATGAGCGTCGCGACGCCCAATCCCAAGGAGAGGTCGTCTCTGCTCTCTTTTTATGTCACGCTCGGCTCGATAGGTTCTCTGATCCCGATAGGGCTTATCAGCGTCTATCAGAGGATAGTCCCCCCGACATGGGTATATTTCGCGATAGCGGCGACCGCCGGCGCAGTCGTCTTTGTCGGCTATCTGCTGCTGTTCAAGAACTCCAAAGAGCGCTTTGCGACCCACACCGAAAAGACGCCCGTCAAAGAGATGTTCAAAGCCGCGGCGAAAAACAAACCCATGCTGCTGACGCTGCTCACCTCGATGCTGGCTTCGCCTCGCTACCTGTTGATGGCGGCTGCATCCTACATCTCGATCTATGTGGTGAAGATCGAGGGCTGGGAGTCGGGCGACGTGCTGATTTTGCTCTATCTCGTCGTCGGCGCAGGCATGTATGCCGGGATATTGCTGACGCCCGTCGCGTACAAGCGGATAGGTTTCAAAAAGACGAGTCTCATCTTCGGCGCGATCGCGGCGGTCTTTCTGACTGCGGCGTTTTTTGTCGGCAGGGTCAACTATTTCGCGGCGTTCCCCCTGATGACGATCGGCGGACTCGGCGTCGGAGCGTACAACGTACTGCCCTATCCGATGGTCGGCGACAGCCTCGACTATCTCGAATGGAAGACGGGCCACCGCATGGAAGGCGTGTGCTTCTCGTTCAACTCCATGGTCACCAAGTTCAACAACGCGATTGCCGCGGTCGCGGTGACGGCGCTGCTGCTCGTCTTTCAATTCAAGCAGCCGGAAGTCTCGGGCGTACCCCTTCCTCAATCCGACTTCACGATCGACGGTATGTTTTCGATGGTCACGCTGATCCCCGCGGCGGGCTTTGCGCTGTCGCTGATCCCGATGGCGCTCAACACCTACCACGGCGCGCGCAAAAAGCAAATTTTGGACGAACTCGAGGCAAAGCGCGCCGAACTCAAGACCGACGGCGGAGTGGTGATAGAAGAGAAAGGATACGACGTCAACGAAGATGACGAAATGATCGGCAGCGAACCTCTCGTCAAAGCGGTCAAACCGATCGAGATACATTGCGAGATCAAGCGCTTTGAGGTGGAAGGACCGTTGCGCGTCGGGGTGATCTCCGACTCGCAGCTGTCTCCGTTCCCATGGCGCAAAAACAAGACTTACGAACTCAATCTGCGCCGCGCGTTCGAGGTGCTCAAAGAGTACCGCGTCAATATGATCATCGTGCCGGGCGACATCTGCAACATAGGTTCGAAGTGCGCGTACCGCCGCTTCAACGCCGCGCTCGACCATGCATTCGGAGACAAAAAGCCGATCGTGCAATTGATCATGGGCAACCACGACTACTTCCCCGCAATCTTCCCGGCGCGCAAGCGCAAGCTGTTCACCGCCTGCACCGGCAAGCCGCCCTACTCGCACTATGTCGTCAACGGCTGGCACTTCATCGGGGTATCGCCGCAGGACAGCTCTCAGCAAAACGGCTATGACTCCGTCGCGGATTGGATGTGCGACCGCATCGACGCGGCGATCGCCGAGGGCGGCGACCGCCCCGTATTCGTGACCACGCACAACAGCGCCGCCAACACCGTCTACGGCTCGCAATCCGAAGGCAAACTGTACAGTGACTTCAAGCTGGGCAAGGTGCTCGGCAAATATGACAACGTCGTCAACCTCGCCGGACACTTGCACTTCCCGATGCTGGACGAGCGCGACATACATCAGCGCAACTATACGACGATCGGCACGCAATCCGTCTCCTATGTCGAGATGGAAAAGGGCAAAGTCAACGGCTCGGTGCCGCCGCAGGCGCACATCGCGCCGATGGGGCTGGTGATGGAATTCGGCGACGACGGCGTCGACATCAAGCGCGTCAACATGCTGACCGCAGAAGAGGAAAAGGCGAACGAGCGCTGGCATCTGCCCGCGCACTTGAACAGGGAAGCCTTCACCTACACCTCGGCGAGGTTCGGCAAGACCCGTCCGGTGATGCCTGCCGCAAAGGGCCGCTGCGCGATCATTCACGGCTCGACCTATCTCGTTTTCGAACGAGGCAAAGACGACGACCTCGTCCAAAGCTACAAGGTCATCTACAACGACGGCAAGGTGCAATACTATTTCTCCGACTACTACAAGGGCGTCAACCACCGCTCAAAATATATGCGCCTCAAATTGTACGACAAGGCGCAGGGCGTATACGACGTCGAGGTGTTCGCAATCAACTCTTCGGGGATGGTCAGCGACAACAGCACGTCGATTGAAAACGTAAAGGTGCTCTACTACAAAAAATATCCGTTGATCTTCGCACCCGATATGAACTTCACATGGCTGAAAGACCTGATCGCAAAATTCTGAGCTCGCTCAAGGGCTTCATCTTTGACATGGACGGCACGCTCCTCGAATCGATGGGGCTGTGGGACAAGCTGTACGCCGACCTCTTTGCCGAAGACGGCTTGACGATGCCCGACGGGTTCTCGCTCGCGGTCAACCACCTCAAACTGTCCGACTGCGCCGAATACGCGGTGCGGAACACGCCGATTAGGATGAGCCGCGAAGAGGTCGAGGAATTTTGGCACGACCGCGCGCTCGAAGCGTATTCCAACCGGGTGCCGCTCAAGCCGTATGCGGCAAAACTGCTCTCGCTGCTGGTCAAGCACGGCGGCCGCATAGGCGTCGCGACCGCGCTGGGCGAAGATCTGTTTTGGCCCTGTCTCAAACAGCACGGCGTAGCGCCGCTGTTTTGGTCGGGCACGTCGATTGAAGAGGTCGGCGTCGGCAAGGACAGACCCGACGTATATCTTCGCGAGTGCAGCAAGCTGGGGCTCAAGCCCTCTCAATGTGCGGTGTTCGAGGACAGCCACATCGGCATAGCGAGCGCAAAAAAAGCGGGCTTCTTCACCGTCGGTCTTTACGACGCCGCGTCCGCAGAGCATTGGGATACGCTCAAATATCACTCCGACCTCGCCTGCCGCAGTCTCAGACAAGCCTACTACGCGTTCAAGAACGCATACAGCGGCGTATAAAATGACGGCTCCGATCGCTCGGAGCCGTATTTGTTTTTTCTTTTTCGGATTCAGGCGAAGTATTCGTCAAGCCCCTCTCTGAACCGCGCGACATCGGCGTCGGTATAGAACTTGTAACCTATGTATTGCTTGTCCGAATTGGGCAGCTTGCACACAAAGCGTTTGTCGTCGTCATAGAGGAATTGGGGGATGTTTTCGTCCTTGAGCAACGCGAGCACGACGGTGTTTTCGGTCGGCAGATACATGATGCGCGCATAGACGATGTTGCCCACGCGGTAGCTGTACGAGCCGGTCAGTTCCTCGACCTCGGTCTCGTCGGCGACCGCGCCGATGAGGCATGGAGTCAACCGCGACAACGCGTCGATCAGCGACTTTTTGTCTTCGCTCCACTCCTCGAGTTTGACCCCGCGCAAATTGGTCGGATTGCTGGTGTAGACGAGCTTGTTCGCGCCGGTGTCGCCAATCGGGAGCATGAGCGCCGCGGCGTTTGCGAACGCGCCGCTCTCGCGCGACACGATGCCTTCGTCGATCAATTTGTTCCATGTCAACAGTCCGAACGTAGACTTTTCTCTCTCCCATGCGGCGCCGACCAACGCCTTGAGCACGTTGTCGTCCTCGTACGGGGATTCGCACTCGGCGTCGGCGGTCAATGCGACGTAATAGAATCCGTCCGCGTCGGCGAAGATCTTGCGGCAGAACGAGGTGAATCCTCCCTTGCGCAGACTGCGCGCTCTGTCGGTGACGATGCCGCTGTCATATTCCTCTTCTTCGCAGATTTCGATGTTGTCGCCTCCGCCCTTGACGACCGCCTGCTTGAATCTGCGGTCGAGCGCAAGCTGAACGTTGAGCGTACGCGCCTGGCGAAAACTCGCCTCGTTCGAGCAGGCGTTGGCATAGGACACGACCTTGGCTTCGACGAACACAATGAACTTGGCGTTGGAAGAGTGGGCGACAATCACGAGATCGGGCGAGCCGAAGTCCCCCAACCTGTATTCGGGCAGATATTCGCAATATTCGACCTCTTTGACGAAGTCGGGGGTCTTGCCGTTCCAGACAATGCTTTCGAGAAGTTTTTTGTCTGCACGGGCGGCAATGACGTCGTCGACCAGTCCCGAGACGAGTCCGCTCTCGCCGTAGTAGAGAACTCTGCTTGATCCTTTCATAATTTCCTCCTTGAGGGGATGTCCCCCTCTCTTATACAAAACCACAAAATGCGCTCCATGTCAATAGGTAAAGCCGAAATTTTACATTGATTTGAAATATCGGCGCGGCGCGCGCGGCTTTGCGGCGCAAAAAAAGACGCCTCGGCGCCTTATTCTTTTTCCTTTTTGCTGCGCTTGAGCAATGCCGTCTGAGCGCCGCTCTTGGGAAGTCTCACGATGAATTTTGTGTATGTCGTCCCGTCGCTGTCGCACTCTATCTCGCCGTCGTGATTCATCACTATGTTTTTGGCGAGCGACAGTCCCAATCCGAAACTGCCTGCGGCGGCGCTCTGCGTGCGCGCGTTGTCCACGCGATAGAAGCGATCGAAGATCTTTGTCAAATGCTCCTTTGCGATGCCCGTGCCGTAGTTGGTGAACACCGCGTTCACTCCGCGCTTGTCCGACTTCATCTCGACGTCGATTCTGCCCTTTTCGGGCGTATATTTGAGCGCGTTGTCCATCAATATGTTGAACAGCCGCTCCACTTGTTTTGCATAGCAATTGAGAGTTATCGCCGGCGAGATGTGCTGGGTCAGTTCTATGTTCTTCTCAAAACATCTCGCTTCGAAACTGAGCAAAACACCGTCCAGCATCTCGGACAGATTCTCTTCCGTCTTCACGCCCGTAGTTTGGCTGTCCGCGCGGAACAATTCGAGCATATCGGTGATCAGCGCGCTCATTCTCGCCAATTGCGCGTCGACGTTTTCAATCCAATGCTCGTTTTCCGCAACGGTCGCGCCGGGGTCGGACTTGATCAAATACATGTTCGCGCCTATGATTGCGAGCGGCGTTTTGAGCTCATGCGACGCGTCGGCGACCAGCTGTTTTTGCTGCTCGTACGACTGTTTGACCGGAGCGATAATCTGCCTCGACACCAACTGTCCGAAGATGTAGAGCAGCACCAGGCAGAAAAGATAAATCACCGCGGTCGTCACGCCCGAATTGATCAAATCGGCGCGGTCGTCCGTCCAGTCATAGACGGAATAGACGGTGACGCTCTCCCTCTCGGCGTCTCCGATCGTGATTTGTCTGTGCGCGCGAAAGTATCTGCCGTCAATCTCGAAGTCGGCGTTTTCGTCCTCGATGTCGTCCAGCATCGCGACGATTCCGTTCAATTCGTTATCGTTGAGGTCGTCGGTGTTGAAGGAGTACGTCCCGGCGCCGACTTTGCCGGTCACCTCGACGATGATCATGCACGCGTTGCGCGCAAGCCAAGACTGCATTTCGTCTTCGGCCCCCGCAGGGATAGGCGCGCGGTCGAGCGCTTCGGACAATCTCTCGTCGATTGACACGTCCGTCTGCACGACGTTGGACGCGAAGATGACGCCGTACGCCAAGAGCAAAAACAGACCGCCCACCGCGACGAAAATCGCGATGAACCGCCTGCGCAATTTGTCAAGAGCCCTGTCTTGAGCGGTCATTACCCTTGCGGCGCGGACATCTTGTACCCCACGCCGCGCACCGATGTCAGCACGACGTCGCTGCCCAAAAAGCCCAGCTTCTTGCGCAAAAACGACATATAGACCTCGAGATTGTTGGATTCGAAATCACAATTGAACCCCCACGCCTTGTTGATGAGTTCGTCCTTTGTGTACACCGCTCCGGGATTGGAGAAAAAACAAAGCGCCAGCTCGTACTCTTTGCCCGACAGAGCGATGCTCTTGCCGCCGCACGACAGCTTGTATTCCTTGATGTTGAGAGTGGTGTTGCCCACTTTGAGTTCGTTTCCGACAGAGTCTCCGCGCCTGCGCCTCGTGATCGCACGCAGCCTCGCGGTGAGCTCGTCCATCGAGAACGGCTTGGTCATATAGTCGTCCGCGCCGATGTCCAGCCCCTTGACCTTGTCTTCGACCGACGCGAGAGCGGTCAGCATGATGATTGGCGTCTTGATATCCGCCGCGCGCAGCTTTTTGACGGCGGTATAGCCGTCCATCACCGGCATCATGATGTCCATGATAATCACGTCATAGTCGCCGACAAGCCCCATGCGGTAGCCCTCTTCGCCGTCATAGGCGCACTCGACCAAGCATTGATTCTTCTTGAGCAGCGACGCGATTGCTTCGGACATCTGCACTTCGTCTTCGACAAGCAATATCTTCATGACTCACTCCATTCGTTCGATATGTGTACAGCGCCACATACTCGACTCTTTTGCATGTTTAATTATATAATAAAATCAAAGCATTAAACCTATATTAATTGCGCGCAAAAAATAAATTTTATTGTTTTGGCGGCTTTTCGGCGGCAAAGAAAAATTTTTTGAAAAATTTTTCGATTTTAATGCGCCTTTAAGTCTGCCGCCATATAATGAAGGCACAAAAACAAGCCCCCCTGAGCGAAGTAGAGCCGGAGTAACACACAAAGACTTCTTCCAAACACCTATTATAAACACTCCTCTTAATCTCCCTCTACTGAGCAAACCCTCCCGTCGGTTTCGACGGGAGTTTTTTTGCAAATTGATTGCATTTTGTTTATTTCGCGGCGGCGAAGTGCTATACTGTACGCAACGGAGAAGAATATGAACATCAAAGAGATCATTGACGATTGCATACTTTACGACCCCTGCCGCGGCGCGGTGAAAGACCTCGCCGACGGCAAAAAAACCGTCGGCAGAGTCGCCAGCGAGCTGCTCGACTTTGCGGCGGAATACGGCGTCACCGGCAATTTGTGGCACCACTACGTCGCCTTCCTTCTCGCAACGGACGAGAATGCGTTCTCCCTCGCGTGCGAAAGGCGCTCTGTCCCTCAAGGCAGTCTCAAGGACGTCGCCGCAAACGACCTCAAAGCGATCTTCGAGCTCTTCTCGATTGACCTCGTCGAGTTGTTCGGCAAATTCGCGCCGGCGATATCCGACTACACCTATGTCGGCGACGGCAAACGCTCGCGCACCCGCGCCGGCGGCCGCATCGCGGAGCTTTCAAAATCGCTCGAATGCGTGACCGATCCCGACAAGGCAATCGACGCCCTCTCCGAGTGGTACTCGCGCTTCGGCGTCGGCGAATACGCGCTCTACGACGCGTTCCGTCTGATCAGTTCTTCGGGCAGCACCGAAATCGATTTGCAGCACATAACCGACACGGAGACCAAAAAATTGAGCGACCTCGTCGGCTATGAATTGCAGAAAAAACAGCTCCTCGACAACACCCTCGCCTTCCTTGACGGCAACAGCGCCAACAATGTGCTCCTCTACGGCGACGGCGGCACGGGCAAGTCGTCCAGCATCAAGGCGTTGATGTGCGAATATGCCGAGAGAGGGCTGCGCGTCATCGAGGTGTTCAAGCACCAATTCACCTCAATCAGCCAATTAATCGCCAAAATCAAGGACCGCAACTACCGCTTCATCCTCTACCTTGACGACCTGTCGTTCGAAGAGTTCGAGATCGAATACAAATACTTCAAGGCAATCATCGAGGGCGGACTCGAGTGCCGTCCGTCCAACGTGCTGATCTATGCGACCTCCAACCGCAGACACTTGATCAAGGAGAATTTCTCCGACCGCAACGACATGCGCGTCGATGACGACGAAGTCCACCGCTCGGATACGCTTGCGGAAAAGCTGTCCCTCGTCGCACGCTTCGGTTTGACGATCTACTACCCGTCGCCCGATCAACAGCAATACCTCGACATCGTCCGCAACCTCGCCGCTCGCAAAGGCATAGACATGCCCGACGACGAACTGTGCCGCCGCGCGCTGCAATGGCAAATGCGCGGATCGGGCAAGTCGGGGAGGAGTGCAACACAGTTTATCGCTTCGCTCTTTGAGGGGCAACCCAAAAATTGACGCTTCGAATCGCAACGGCGGTGATTGCAAATGCAATCGTCGCCGTTTCTCATACTCGCTATTTTTGGTTTTCCCCTCAAGACTCCCCTTCCCACGCGGCACGTTCGCTCACCGCTCACGACCGCGCAAAGTGCCCTCGTCGAAGAGCGCGGTCATTCG
>CABKMX010000019.1 GCA_902373595.1 uncultured Christensenellaceae bacterium | reverse complement strand
AAGTTGGTGTACAAAGGGAATGCTAAGTATACTTTTAGCCTGTTCAAGACGGCAAGCGACAGGCAGCGAGGAGGAAAGAATAATGTTTCGGATATCTTGAAGAGGCTGAGCGTATACAGGTAAATGGAATAGGCGAGCCGGTCATAGGCGTTGTTTTGTAAGAACGATCGTGATCAAGATGGACGCGATCGATGAAAAGCAATATTGCCGATTATCGCTGCATAAAGCGGCTGCCGATCGGGATATGCACGGAAAATGTGCGCTCGCTGTTGACCGCGGCGCACGGAGATAGTATAATGGAGGAAATGAGAAAAGCCATGAAGAAACTCACGACTGTTTTGACAATTGCGCTTGTCGCCGTCTTGGCGCTTGGCGTGTTTGCCGCATGCGGCAAAGAGGACAACCGCGTCTTTGCGGTCAATTCCGCAAATGAAGAATACGGACTTTGGTGGTACGGCCCCGACGGCAGCGACGATACCGTCGTGCGTGCGTCCGCGACGTTGTCCAAGGACTATTACGACCCGTCCAAGCCGACAATCATATATTCGCACGGACTCAAGATGGGCGAGCCGCTCGAATTGCTTCAGCCCGTCGAGAAGGCTGTGAATATGGTCAAAGACAAAGAGGGCATAGAGCTCACCGCCGAATACGGCAGCTATGCCAAGCAACTCAAGGATCTCGGATACAATGTCGGTTACTTCCGTTGGACGAAATATGCGGGGTTCTTTACGGGCAACGAACAGATGATTTGGATGCCGCAGACAAGCTCGAGTGCGCTTATCGAAATAAAGAAGGAGCTGCCCGGAGTGTCGCTTGCCGGTGAATTTGCACGCGAATTCGTCACCTCGATGAGGGGATATCAAGGTCAGCCCGTCTACTTTATGGGACATTCGTTCGGCGCGCAGATGGTCACCGCCGCGGCGCGCACTCTGTACGGAATGGCGGAAATGGGCATGCTCGAAAACACGAACATCCTGCCCGGCAGACTTTTGCTCGCGGATCCGTATATCCCGGGAGGATCGATGTACGCGCTGTCGGGAACGGCGGATACGATAAATCTCGACTTTACGGGCAAAGACACCGCCGACGCGATGGCGGAGTCACTTGCCTATCTCAATCAAAAAGGAGTCGCGTCCGACCTCTATTGCGCGATGCCGACGGCGTATCACCTGTACGGCGACAACCGTCCCGAGATTGACGAGACGCTTTGGGAGAATACCAATTACATCGTGATGACAGAACTCAACGAACTGTACGGCGAGATCGGCGATGTGCACAACGTCGCACGCGACTGGGTGTGGTGCGAGTTCCTCGCGAGCGCAAAGGGCGAACTCGGCGACGACGTCTATCCGCTCCCGACCGCCGATCCTTCCGAGGCGAGAGAGTACGGGAAGTACAGCGCTACCTCTGCGTTCAACTTCCCCGATGTGACGATTGTAGGTCTTGAACAGAGCGCCTGATTGCGCCGCCGAACATACGGCGCGCAATCGAAGCGACGCCGCCCATGCTCGAATGTCGCAAACTCATTGAAAATTCAGAGCAAAAGGGAGGGCGCGTATGCGACTGCGGCGCAGCAAACGCCGTCGGCGCCGAGAGCGCGGCGTCGGGCATGCCGGACATTTGGGACGCGGAGATCGCGTCCCTCTTTGAATGACGGCGGAGCGTGCATATTTATGCGAAATATTCAGTATAATTTGCATAAATATGCAAAGTAATGAATAATTAAACGCGCATTAGCGAGCAATTTTGAATATTTATAAAAAATTGTATTCAAACGCTTGCTTTTGGACGCGCATTGTACTAATATATCAATATCAACTTTGAGAGGTGTCTTATGGCAAACAAGATAAAGAAAGTGGTTTTGGCTTATTCGGGCGGTTTGGACACGTCCATAATCATCCCGTGGCTTAAAGAAAATTACGACGGCTGCGAGGTCATCGCGGTCGCAGGCAATGTCGGTCAGGGCAAAGAGCTCAAGGGCCTTGAAGAGAAGGCGATCAAGACGGGCGCAAGCAAGCTCTACATCGCCGACCTCACCGACGAGTTCGTCGACGATTATGTCTTCCCGACGCTCAAGGCGGGCGCGGTCTATGAGGGCAAGTATCTGCTCGGCACCAGCTTTGCGCGCCCCGTCATCGCCAAGAGAATTGTCGAAATCGCGCTCCAAGAGGGTGCGGACGCAATCTGCCACGGCTGCACGGGCAAGGGCAACGACCAGGTTCGCTTCGAATTGACAATTAAGGCGTTCGCGCCCAACATGAAGATCATTGCGCCGTGGCGTATTTGGGACCTCAAATCGCGCGACGAAGAGATTGACTATGCGGAAGCGCACAACGTGCCTCTCGCAATCAGCCGTGAGACCAACTACAGCAAGGACAAGAATTTGTGGCACCTGTCACACGAGGGGCTCGACCTCGAGGATCCGGCAAACGAGCCGATGTACGACAAGATTCTCGAGCTGGGCGTCAGCCCCGAAAAGGCTCCCGACAAGCCGACGTATGTCACAATTTCGTTTGAAAAGGGCGTGCCGGTCGCTGTCGACGGCGTCAAGATGAAGGGCAGCGATATCGTCGCGAAGCTCAACGAGCTGGGCGGAGCAAACGGCATCGGCATTGCAGACATCGTCGAAAATCGTCTTGTCGGCATGAAGTCGCGCGGCGTTTACGAGACCCCCGGCGGCACCATTCTCTACCACGCTCACGAGGTGTTGGAGACGCTGTGCCTCGACAAGGAGACGATGCATTTCAAGCAGCACGTCGCCGTCAAGTTCGCCGACCTCGTCTACAACGGACAATGGTTCACCCCGCTGCGCGAGGCGCTGTCCGCGTTCGTCGATAGCACGCAGCAGACGGTCACCGGCGACGTCAAACTCAAGCTGTACAAGGGCAACATCATCAACGCCGGCGTCACCTCGCCCTATTCGCTCTATGACGAGGACATCGCGACCTTCGCCGAGGACGACGTCTACGACCAGAAGGACAGCGCGGGCTTTATCAACCTGTTCGGTCTGCCGATCAAAGTTCAGGCAATGATGAAGCAAAGGCAAAAGGACAACAAGTAATGGCAAAACTCTGGAAGGGCAGGTTCTCCAAAGAGCTCGACTCGAGGGTCAACGACTTCAACAGTTCGGTGTCGTTTGACAGCGCGATGTACCGCGAGGACATCACAGGCAGCATCGCGCACGTTTCGATGTTGGGCAGGCAGGGAATCATAGCCGCCGAAGACGCAAAGAAGATTGCGAGCGAACTCGCCGTTATCCTCGACGACATCGACGAGGGCAAGCTGACGATCGATCCCGAGGCGGAAGACATTCATATGTTCGTCGAAGAGGAGCTGACAAAGCGCCTCGGTTCGACGGGCAAAAAGCTGCATACCGCGCGTTCGCGCAACGATCAGGTTGCGGTCGATCTGCGCATGTATCTGCGCAAGCGCATAGACGAAATCTGCGGCATGCTGCGCAAGCTGATCGAGACGCTCGTCGCAATCGCCGAGAAAAATCTCGAGACGGTGATGCCCGGATATACGCACCTGCAGCGCGCTCAACCGATCACGCTCGCGCATCACATGATGGCGTATGTCGAGATGTTCAAGCGCGACATGACGCGCATGTTCAATTGCTTCGAGCTGATGAATTTCAGCCCTCTCGGCTGCGGCGCGCTCGCGACGACGACCTATCCCATCGACCGCGAATTCACCGCGAAGATGCTGGGCTTCGACGCGCCGTGCGCGAACAGCTTGGACGGGGTGTCCGACCGCGACTATTGCGTGGAATTCTGCTCGGCGGCGGCGCTGACGATGACCCATCTGTCGAGACTGTCCGAAG
Source organism: uncultured Christensenellaceae bacterium (assembly GCA_902373595.1). Lineage (GTDB taxonomy): Bacteria > Bacillota > Clostridia > Christensenellales > UBA3700 > Ornithoclostridium > Ornithoclostridium faecigallinarum. The sequence continues at coordinate 6,307 of CABKMX010000019.1, read as the reverse complement.
AGATTGTGCTGTGGTGCAGCTGGGAGTTCAAGTTCGTCGAACTCGACGATGCATACGCGACCGGCAGCAGCATCATGCCGCAAAAGAAAAACCCCGACATCTGCGAATTGATCCGCGGCAAGACGGGGCGCGCGGTTGGCGATTTGACGACGCTTTTGACGATGCTCAAAGGCTTGCCGCTCGCGTACAACAAAGACATGCAGGAGGACAAAGAGGCGGTGTTCGACAGCGTCGACACGCTCAAACAATGCCTTTCCATCATCGTCCCGATGTTGGCGACGGCAAAGTTCCTCCCCGAAAATATGCTTGCAGCCGGCAAGCGCGGCTTCATCAACGCGACCGATTGCGCCGACTATCTGGTCAAGAAGGGGATGCCCTTCCGCGACGCCTACGGCGTGGTCGGACGGCTCGTCGCGCTGTGCGTGGAGAGGGGCGTGACGCTGGACGCGCTGCCGCTCGAGGACTATCGCAAAGAGAGCGGACTGTTCGACAAAGACGTCTATGAGGCGATCGACCTCATCACCTGCGTCAAGGGCAGGAATGTCGTCGGCGGTCCCGCGCCGCAGGCGGTGAAAAAGCATATCGAGCAAATCAAGAACACGGTGTTGAAACCGATCGAAGAACAATGATAAAAGCAGGAATAGTGGGAGCGACCGGCTATGCCGGAGCGGAACTCGCGAGGTTGCTGTGCACTCATCCCGAGGCGCGGCTCGTCGCGGCGTCGTCGGTCAGCTTCGAAGGCAAAAAGTTGAGCGACGTATATCCCAATCTCTTCGGGATATGCGACATATTGCTCGAGGACGAGGACGCGGTCGTCGCGAAGAGCGACGTCGTGTTTGCGTCTCTGCCGCACGGGCTGAGCGAGGCTCTCGCCGGCAAGTGCGTCGCCGCGGGCAAAAAGCTGATCGACCTCGGCGCTGACTTCCGTCTGGACAGCGAAGAGGAGTACAACAAGTGGTACGGCAAGGCGTATCTTCGCCCCGATTTGCACGCGCAGTCGCTGTATTGCATCCCCGAATTGCATCGCGCGCTCTACAACGGGCAGCCGATTATCGGCAACCCGGGGTGCTATCCGACCTCGGTCGCGCTCGGTGCCGCGCCACTGCTCAGGGCAAAACTCGTCTCCGGCTCGGTCGTCGTCGACAGCAAGTCGGGCGTGACGGGCTCGGGCAGAGGGCTTTCGGACACCACGCACTATCCCAATTGCAACGAGGCGTTTTCCGCCTACAAGGCGGCGGCGCACAGGCATACGCCCGAGATGGAGCAGACGCTGTCCGCATTGGCAGGGGAAGAGGTCACGGTGACCTTCGTGCCGCACCTTTTGCCCGTCAACAGGGGCATTGAGACGACGATGTATTTCGATCTTACGGCGGACGTCACCGCGGAGGAGCTGCACAAGCTGTATTCCGACTTCTATCGCGGCGAAAAGTTCGTCCGTGTGCTGCCTCTCGGCAGGGCGGCGAACATACGCGACGTCAAGGCGTCCAACTTCTGCGACATAGGCGTGTTTGTCGACGCTCACGCCCGCAAGGCGGTGATTACGAGCGCAATCGACAACATGGTCAAGGGCGCCGCAGGTCAGGCGATACAGAATATGAATTTGATGTTCGGAATCAAGGAGGAGAGCGGATTGGACCTCGTTCCGCCCGCGTTTTGAGATGAAGGAAATCATGGGAGGCGTGTGCGCGCCGCAGGGCTTCAAAGCCGCAGGCGTGCATTGCGGAATCAGAAAGAACAAGAGCAAGCGCGACCTCGCGCTCATCGTCAGCGACCGCCGCGCGGCGGCCGCCGGCGTCTATACGCGCAACAAGGTCAAGGGCGCGCCGATTGCGGTCACCAAGGCGCATATCGCCGATGGTTACGCGCGTGCGATAGTCTGCAACAGCGGCAATGCAAATACCTGCAACGCCGACGGCGTGCAAAAGGCGGAGCGCATGTGCCGCCTCGTCATGCGCGATTCGGGCATTGACGAGAACGACGTCATCGTCGCTTCGACGGGCGTGATCGGGCAGATCCTGCCTATCGAGCCCATCGACGCCGCGATGCCCGCGCTGGTCAAAGCGCTCAAAGCGGACGGCAGTTCGGACGCCGCCGAGGCGATCATGACCACAGATACGGTGAAGAAGGAGTTCGCCTGTGAGTTCGAGCTTGGCGGCAAGACCTGCCGCATAGGCGCAATCGCCAAGGGCAGCGGCATGATTCATCCAAATATGGCGACGCTGCTCTGTTTCGTCACTTCCGACGTCGCAATTGTGCCCGAAATGCTCGCCGCGGCGCTCAAAGAGGTCATTGACGACACGCTCAATATGGTCAGCATCGACGGCGACAGTTCGACCAACGACATGGCGATGATTGTCGCCAACGGCGCGGCGGAAAATGCGCTCATCGACGCGAAGGGAGCCGATTACGAGACGTTCAAGGAGGCGCTGCTCTCGGTGATGACGCGCGTGTCGCGCGCGATCGCAAAGGACGGCGAGGGCGCGACGAGGCTGGTCGAGTGCAAGGTGCAAGGCGGCGCGGACGTCAAGTCCGCAAAGGCAATCGCCAAGAGCGTCGTATGCAGTTCGCTGCTCAAAGCCGCGATGTTTGCCGCGGACGCCAATTGGGGACGCATATTGTGCGCGATCGGCTATGCAGACGCCGTCTGCGACATCACCAAGGTGGGCGTCAAATTGTGTTCGCGCGCCGGCTCGGTCACCGTCTGCGAGGACGGCAACGGCGTGGAATTTTCGGAGGACGAGGCAAAGAAAGTGCTGTCCGAAGACGAGGTCACGATCGACGTGACATGCGGCGACGGCGGTGCGTCGGCGACCGCGTGGGGATGCGACCTCACCTATGACTATGTCAAGATAAACGCAGATTACAGGACGTAAACATGGATATCGCAAGCAAGGCGCGCGTGCTCAGCGACGCGCTGCCCAACATCAGGAAATACAACGGCAAGGTCGTTGTCATCAAGTACGGCGGCAACGCGATGCTCGGCGACGAGCTCAAACACGCGGTGATGAGCGACATAGTCATGCTGTCGCTGATCGGCGTCAAGGTCGTGCTCGTCCACGGCGGCGGCCCCGAGATCTCGGAGATGCTCAAACGCGTCGGCAAAAAGTCGGAGTTCGTCGGCGGACTGCGCTATACCGACGGCGAGACCGCCGAGATCGTGCAGATGGTCCTTGCAGGTAAGATCAATAAAAACCTCGTGATGATGCTTGGCGAAAGCGGAGGCAAGGCGCTCGGGCTGTCCGGGATAGACGGCGGCATGCTCAAATGCGAAAAGCATAAGGGCGAGGTGGATCTGGGCTTTGTCGGCGACGTCGTCGACGTAGACGCCGGTCCCATCGAGGACGCGCTCGCAGGCGGATATATCCCCGTCGTCGCGACAGTGGGCACGGACGGCGAAGGCAACGTCTACAACGTCAACGCCGACACCGCGGCGGCGCGTATCGCGGCGGCAATGGGCGCGGAAAACCTCGTGCTGATGACCGACATTCGCGGGCTGTTGATGGACAAGGACGACGAGGATACCCTGATCGGCGAAGTGTACGTCTCGGACGTCCCCTCGCTCAAACGCAAGGGCATCATAAGCGGCGGCATGATCCCCAAGGTCGACTGCTGCGTCGAGGCGGTGCGCCGCGGCGTCAAACAGTCCATCATCATCGACGGGCGCATACCGCACTCCATTCTCATCGAGATGCTGACCAACGAGGGCGTCGGCACGCTGTTCAAGTGATATGAAAGACATCAAATCGACCGACAGGCAATATGTGATGAACACCTATGCGCGCTTCGACCTGCTGATCGAAAGCGGCAAGGGCGCGATCTGCCGCGACGAAAAGGGGAACGAATATGTCGACTTCACGTCGGGCATAGGGGTCAATTGTCTCGGGTGGTGCGACGACGAATGGGCGGACGCGGTGTCCGCGCAGGCGCACAAGCTCACTCACACCTCCAACCTCTACTATACCGAACCGTGCGCGCTCCTCGCGCAAAAGCTGTGCGAGCGCACCGGCTACGCCAAGGTGTTCTTCGGCAACTCGGGCGCGGAGGCGAACGAGGGCGCAATCAAGCTCGCGCGCAAATACTCCTACGACAAGTACGGCGACGGCAGGTCCAAGGTCGTCACCCTCGTCAACTCCTTCCACGGCAGGACGATAAGCACTCTGTCCGCGACCGGACAGGACGGTTACCACAAATGGTTCTTCCCGTTCACCGGCGGCTTTGAATATGTGCCCGCAGGCGACCTCTACGCGCTCTCAAACGCGCTTGAAGGCGCGTGCGCGCTCGTCGTCGAGTTCGTGCAAGGAGAGGGCGGCGTCGTCGCTCTGGACGCGAATTTCGTCGCCGAGGCGTACGAGATGTGCCGCGCGCGCGACGTACTGTTCGTCGCCGACGAGGTGCAGACGGGCATGGGCAGGACGGGCAAGCTGCTCGCGTCGCAGCACTTCGGCATTTTGCCCGACATCACCACGCTCGCCAAGGGCTTGGGCGGCGGCTTGCCGATAGGCGCTGTGCTCGCCGGCGAAAAGATCGCGAATACGCTCGGCGCCGGTATGCATGGCAGCACGTTCGGCGGCAACCCCGTCGTCTGCGCCGGCGCGAACGTCGTCGTCGACAGGCTGGACGACAAACTGCTCGCCGACGCGGCGCGCAAGGGAGAATATATCCGCTCAAGGCTTGACGGCTGCCCCGGAGTCAAGGCGGTGAGCGGGCTCGGGATGATGGTCGGCATCTTGCCCGAGACCAAAAAGGCGGCGGACATCGCGAAAAAGGCGCTCGCAAAGGGGCTGCTCGTGCTGACCGCAAAGGACAGAGTGAGGCTGCTGCCCCCGTTGACAATCGACGACGCCGCGCTCGAAAAGGGCATGGATATCTTGACTTCGATACTCAAAGACTGAGGTGAAAATATGAAACATCTGCTCAAAATGGCGGACCTTGACGGCAAGGACATCATGTCCATCCTCAACCTCGCCGACCAACTCAAATACGAAAAACAGCACAACATCACCCACCATGTGCTCGCCGGCAAGACGCTCGGCATGATCTTCCAAAAGGCGTCGACGCGCACGCGCGTGTCCTTTGAAGTGGGAATGTATCAGCTGGGCGGAGAGGCGCTCTTCCTCTCGTCGTCAGATCTTCAGATCGGCAGAGGCGAGCCGATCAAGGATACCGCACGAGTGCTTTCGCGCTATCTCGACGGCATCATGATCCGCACCTTCAAGCAGAGCGACCCCGAAGACCTCGCCAAATACGGCAGCATTCCCATCATCAACGGCTTGACCGACTATGCGCACCCCTGCCAAGTCCTCGCCGACTTGATGACGATACGCGAGCAAAAGGGCGCGTTCGACTCGCTCAAATTCTGCTATGTCGGCGACGGCAACAACATGGCGAACTCGCTGATTGTCGGCTGTCTGACGATGGGCATGCAGGTGTCCGTCGCCTGCCCCGACGGCTATCATCCCGACAAGACCGTGCTCGACTTTGCCGCAAAATACGGCGACAAGTTCAAGCTGACCGCGTCGCCCAAAGAGGCGGCGGCGGACGCGGACGTCGTCTATACCGACGTCTGGGCGTCGATGGGACAGGAAAAAGAGGCGGAGATCCGCCGCAAGGCATTCGCCGGCTATTGCGTTGACGGCGAGCTGATGAAGTGCGCCAAGGGTGACGCGATGGTGCTGCACTGCCTGCCGGCGCATAGGGGAGAGGAAATCTCGGACGAGGTCATCGAGTCCCACCCCGAGATCTTCGACGAGGCGGAGAACAGACTGCACGCCCAAAAGGCGGTGCTCGTCAAGCTGCTCGCGCAATGAAAGAGAACGTGAACTTCGAGGTCGTCAAACTGACCGGTGGAGATTACGAAGAGGAGCACGCCTTCCTGACAAGAAGCAGGAAGGCGTTGCGCCGCAAAACTTTCTTCTATCCCTACACCGACGAACAGCTCAAAGCGGTGATGGAAGGAGGCGAGGCGTTCGGCGTGCGCGACCGCGGTAAGCTGGTAGGCACCTTCAATATCGATCTCGACGAGGAGTATGCCAAAGAGCTCGCCGACGGCATTCGCAAAAGCACGAACGGCGCGGTCGACGTCGACGCCTGTTATGAGGCGAGCGGACTGATGGTCGACGGCGCATATCGCGGAAAAGGGCTTGGGAAAACCCTGATGAAGGCGGTCACGGAGAGGGCGAACGAGCTCAAAATCGACCTGTGCGGAGTCGTTCATATCGAAAATCTTGCCAGCCTCAACACGTTTTTGGGGCAAAATTTCGTCATCGCGGGGCTGTTTGAGCTCAATTCGCGGTATATTTTCTTATAT
>CABKMX010000018.1 GCA_902373595.1 uncultured Christensenellaceae bacterium | reverse complement strand
GACCAGCGGTTTCAGCGGCGCGGATCTCGAAAACCTGCTCAACGAGGCGGCGATTCTCGCCGCGAGGGTGGGACGCAAGGTCATCGTCATGGAGGACATCCTCGAAGGCATCAACAAGGTCATCGCCGGTCCTCAAAAGAAGAGCCGCGTCGTCACCGATTCCGACAAGCGCATCACCGCCTATCACGAGTCCGGGCACGCGATCATCGCGAAGGTGCTCGAAAATTGCGACGAGGTGCAGGAGGTGTCCATCATTCCCAGAGGTCAGGCGGCGGGCTATACGCTCACCCGTCCCGACAGCGACGACAGCCACGTCACCAAGGGCAAGCTGATTGACATGATTACGATGATGCTCGGCGGCAGAGCGGCGGAGGAGATTGTCATCCACGACGTCTCGACGGGTGCGAGCAACGACATTCAGCGCGCCAGCACGATTGCACGCAAGATGGTCACCGAATGGGGCATGAGCAAGGCGGTCGGCAACATGTATCTCGGCGGCGACAAAGAGGTGTTCCTCGGCAGAGATTACGGCACCACGCACAGCTACAGCGAAGAGTTGGGCGGCGTAATCGACGAGGAGATCAAGTCCATCATCGACAATTGCTACACTCGCGCGCTCGACCTGTTGCGTCAGCATCGCGCAGTGATGGAGAACATGGTCAAGGTGCTGTTCGCCAAGGACACGATCTACACCGATGAGGTCGAGATGCTGTTTGACGGCAAGACCGCGGACGAGGTCATCGCCGCAATCGACGAAAGGCAGGCGAAGAAGGACAGCTACAAGGCGCCGGCAACGTCCGCTCCGCGCACGGGCGCGAAGGTGGAGATCATCTCCGAGGCGGAGCTTGCGAGGATGAAGGAAAGACGCGCGGCCGAAGAGGCGAGAGCGAATGCTCCGTCCGAGACCGAAGGTGAACCGCAGCCCCCTTCGTCCGACGAAGTCGGCACCGAAGACGAGAAGGGCGGCGAGAGCAAGCCCTCCGAACAGGACGAAAAGCCGCAAGAAAAACCGGCGGACGAAAAGCCGACGGACGACAAGAAAGACTAACGCCGCAAGACGAAATCGACGCGCTCCGAAAGGGGCGCGTTTTCATGTCTGTTCGACGCAGATTTTGATTGTTCCGCGCATGAAGGTGTCGGGCTTGGAGTGCGCGCAAAAGGCGAAGCGGCGCTCGATTCCGGCGGCGGACTCGTCGCAAACGCCGAAGCAATTGTAGCGGCGCGACAGGTCGCAGAAATGGGCGTAGACGTTGCGGCCGCAGCAATATGCCATGCATTGCAAAAACGCGTGGTCGCGCGTCTCGTCGAAGACCTTCTCCTGCATGGCGACGATGAAGTCGCAGCCGGCGCGCGACATCGCGTGCCACAGCTGAGGACAGCGTATGTCGTCGGACAGAATCAGTCCCATCAGTCCCGAAGAGGTGCGGTAACAGCGCATGCAGGAGCCTTTGAGCGTCTTGCCGCCCGGCGACATTTGATCGCTGACCCCGAGCACCTTGCCGCGGTCGATGACGACCGCGCTGTTGAATTCGCCGCCGTCCACGCGCGCACGCGTCGCGGCGACCATCAAATTCGAGTGCCGCGCCGAATGGCGCATCAATTGACGTATCACGGACGATTCGCCGCGAAGTTCCGCTTCAAGATCGACGCGGCCGACCACGTTGCGGTGAAGACACAGGATATCCGCGCGGTCGCGGTCGTCGCATCCGAGCGCGATCGAAAGGGGCACCGCCGACATACACAACAGCATATCACAGTCTATGAGCGCAAAAGGGAGTTTGTGCGCATTTCGGCTTTGACAAATCGGCGGTTTTGGGTTACAATGGATGTAGACTCGTTTTTCTTACGGAGGACAACAACGGCAAGACTGGGAAAAGAAGCAAAAGTCGTCGAAGAGCGCACGGTCGCGTTCGGGGAGGAATGATATGAGGCTGTCTTTCGGGACGGACAGGGTGCGCAAGACGTTGATTGTTGAAGAGGGAGCGCCCATTCTCGAGGGATACGAGAATTTGCGGACGGGCCGCAAGTACACGTCGTGCGGCGGAGCGGTCGTGCTGGCGGCGTCAAAGTACGGGAAGAGGCGCGTCTGCCGCTTTGCCGACATGAAGCTCACGGCTCATGACGAAAAAGGGTATACGCTTGTCGATGAAAAGTCGGGCGTCGAGGTGCGCACCGATATCGTCTCCGCCGAGCGCGGAGTGCTGCGCGAGCGCGTCTCTTTGCGCGTCAAGGGCGACCCCTTCGTCGTGCGCGTCGTGCTCGGGGAGGTCGACATCGCCGAAAACTCGTTCGTATGGCAGGCGCCGTACGGCAAGCGAGTGTTCGTGCCGTCGTCGGTCGCAAGGCTGGGGCAGCCCGTCTATCTCGGCGACCTCTTTTTCGGCGCGGAGACTCCCGTCGCCGAAAACGGAGCGACCGCAAGCGCGGCAAACAGCGTCTATCACTGCGCGCGCCGTTTCTCCGAATTGGCGAAAGACGGTGTGTATTCTCCGCCCGCGTTCGTAATCGGTGCGGCGGAAAAGGGCGGTTTCGACGCGGTCTCGGACGAATTTTTGCGCTATATCGCGGATATGGCTGTCTCGGACGCGTTCCGCGTGCAGTTCAACAGCTGGTACGACCACATGCTCGATATCGACTCCGAAAAGATAGAGACGTCGTTCACCGCGGTCGCCGAGGGCATGAAGGGCGCAGGCTTCCGCCCCCTCGATTGCTACGTCGTCGACGACGGCTGGACGGAGTACGACAAGCCGCTGTTCTGGGAGTTCAATTCCAAGTTCGAGGGAGGTTTCGCCAAGGAGAGCGAATTGACGCGCAAGCTCGGCAGCAAGTTCGGCGTTTGGTTCGGTCCGCGCGGCGGCTACACGATTCAGACCCCCAAGTTCGCCAGGCATCTTGCCAAGATCGGCTATCACGTCAATCCGGCGTCCAACGACATCTGTACCGGCGATCCGCGCTACGTAGCAGACCTGTGCGACAGGATGGCGAAGTTTTGCGACGAGTTCAACGTCGACTACTTCAAGATAGACGGCTTTGCGTTCAAGTCGTGCCCGTCGGGTAAGCACGGACATCCGAGCTCAATCTTCAACGTCAGAGGATTTTATACATATCTTTGGGAACGCTGGCTTGACGGCTTTGACGCGATACGCCGCGCCAATCCAAAAGTCTGTCTCAACGTCACGTCGTATGCGCATTGTTCGCCGTGGTTCTTGAAGTGGGCTGACTTCATATGGATGAACAACGCCTCCGATATGGGCTTCGTCGGCGAGGGGGACAGCCTGGAGCGCTGTCTCAACTACCGCGACAGCCGCTATCGCTCGCTGTTCGTCGACGACATGAGGCAGTTCCCCGCTGGCAATCTCTACAATCACGAGCCGTGCTATGCGGCGCGCAACGTCGACCCCAAGTTCCCCAAAAAGACGGTCGTCTATACGGATGAACAGTTCAAAAAATATATGCTTTGCTGTCTGATGAGAGGCAGCGGGCTTGCGGAGCTGTACTTCTCGCCGTCGATGATGGACGGCGACAAGTGGAACATCGCCGCGCGCGCGTTGGAGTGGGCGGAGAGCCGCCACGGCATACTCAAATATTCGCGTTTCTTCGGCGGCGATCCGGCGAAAGGACAGCCGTACGGCTACTATGCCGAGAATGACGGCGGCGACAGCGTGCTGATGACGCGCAACCCCTCGTCCGCGGCGGTCGTGTTCGACGCGGCTCTGCCCGACGGCAGCCGCAAAAAGTTCGAATTGGCTCCGTTCGAGGTCTCGATCGTCGAGAACGTGGGCGGAAAAGAGTGCGAGATCTTGCACGAAAAGGGCAAAAATTGAATACGTATCGCTGAAAACGAGATGGATATGACAACAAAGGCTAAACTTGCGATCACTGTAGCGGTGGTGGCGGTCGTCCTCTTGACGACGGCGCTGATAGTGTTATGCTCAAGGCAGGGCGGCGCAAAGACGGAGTATTGGTCTCCGCTCGACGAGTATTCTTCGGCGGAGGTCGCAAAGGTGCAAAAGACGGCGGGCGAGGACTTTGTCATCCTGCTGTTCACCGACATACAGCTTTGGTTGTTCGCGTGGGACAACAACGAGACTTACGAGATTATGGACGAGCTTGTAAAGCGCGTAAATCCCAACCTTATCATTTTGCCGGGCGACAACGTCTCCGGTTGGGGACGGACTTCTTGACAAGGAGCCTCGTCCGAAAGATGGAGAGCTACGGCATCCCGTGGGCGCCTGTGTTCGGCAATCACGACGCCGAGGGCAACGCGACGCTGCTTTGGCAGGCGGATAAGTTCGAGGCGGCGGAGCATTGTCTGTTCGACAGAGGTCCCGCGAACATGTACGGCGTCGGCAACTATTTTGTCAACATCTTCGAGGGCGACGAGCCAGTCTATTCGCTCTGTCTGATGGACAACGGCAGATATACCGACTACGGCGGCGACATAGGCAGTTCCGAGATCTGGGTCGACTTTGCTCAAATCGAGTGGTACAAGTGGAACGTCGACGGGCTTGCCGCCGAGTACGGCACGCGCGTTCCCTCGATGACCTTCTCTCACTTCCCCTATCCCGAGATGCGCGACGCGGTCGAAAAATATGCGGTCGAGGGCGAGGACGGCCGGCTGTACATCCCCGAGGAGTACGGCGGCGGATCGTGCGCGTACGAGCCGTGTGCGCCCGACCTCAACAGCGGACTGTTCGACGTCGCGAAGGCGAGCGGTCTGACGCACGCGTTCTTCGGGCACGACCACGAAAACGACGCCTACGTCTATGTCGACGGCGTGCGTCTCGGCTATGGGCTAAAGACGGGGCCGTCGCCGACGTTTTGGAACGACGCCACCGAGTACGGCGGCACGGTGATTACAATCGGAGACGGCGGCGTCGACGTCCGCAACGAGGTCGTTCGCGAGGCAAAATGACCCCAAGAGTCGCATTGTGAAAAAATATCGCCCATTTTGCTTGTCAAAACGTTTGCGGTATGGTATTATATTTTGGCAACAAAGTGATCGGAGGAAATTCGCAAGATGAATTTCACATATATAACTGCGGCGATCGCACTCATTCCCAACGAGGTCTCCAGGTGGCTGGAGCCGCTTTTGATGATCGTTATGGCGCTGATGGGCGTCGCGGCGATCGTCTGCATCCTGATGCAGAAAGGCACCAACGACAACATCGGCAGTCTCGGCGGCAGCGAGCGCGAGACGGATACCTATGCGGGCAAGAACAAGGGACGCAACCGCGACAGCATCCTCAAAAAGCTGACCATCGTGTTCCTCGTGCTGCTGATGGTCATCTCGATCGTCTACTTCATCGTCTTGCAGTGACACATCAAGACAGAAGCGCCCGCCGACATCGGCGGGCTTTTTGTTTGCGAGGACAATGCGCGCAATGAGTTGTATAAAATGCGCGCGTATGCTAAAATATATAGGACATATGGACGGGATTAAGATCATTGCGACCAACAAGAAGGCGTACTTCGACTATTTCATCGACGAGACCTACGAGGCGGGGGTGGAACTCCTCGGCAGCGAGGTCAAGTCCGTGCGCCTCGGGCACGTCAATCTCAAGGACGGCTATTGCGTGATCAAGGACGGCGAGATCTTCATGATCAACGTCCATATTTCGCCGTACGAGAAGGGCAGCTTTTTCAATGCGGACCCCAGGCGAATGCGCAAGCTGTTGCTGCGCAAAACCGAGATCAACAGACTGAGAGGCAAGGTCGAGCAAAAGGGCTTCACCCTCGTGCCGACAAAGATATATTTCAAACGCGGACTGATCAAGGTCGAGGTCGGGCTCGCGAGAGGCAAGGAATTGCACGACAAGCGCAAGACCATCGCCGAGCGCGACTCAAAGAGACAGATCGAACGCACACTCAAAGAATACAACTCGCGCCGATGAAGGCAAAGGAGAACATATGGACAAAAAGATAGAGACAATTTGCGTGCAGGGCGGCTATGTGCCGGGCAACGGCGAACCGCGCCAACTGCCGATAATCCAAAGCACGACTTTCAAATACGACACCAGCGAACATATGGCGAAATTGTTCGACCTCGAGGAGAACGGCTATTTTTACAGCCGCCTGCAAAATCCGACCGTAGACAATGTCGCGAAAAAGATATGCGAGCTCGAAGGCGGTACTGCCGCGATGCTGACCTCGTCCGGCCAGGCGGCGAACTTCTTCGCGGTGTTCAACATCGCGACCGCAGGCGACCACGTCGTCGCGTCGTCGACAATCTACGGCGGCACGTTCAATCTCTTCCACGTCACGATGCGCAAGATGTGCGTCGAGTTCACCTTTGTCAAGCCCGACTGCTCGGACGAAGAGCTCGAGGCGGCGTTCCGTCCCAACACCAAGGCGGTGTTCGGCGAGACGATCGCAAACCCCGCGGTCATTGTGTTCGACATCGAGAGATTTGCAAATGCGGCGCACGCGCACGGCGTGCCGCTGATTGTGGACAACACCTTCGCGACTCCGATCAACTGCCGTCCGTTCGAGTGGGGCGCCGACATCGTCACCCATTCCACGACAAAGTATATGGACGGCCACGGCGCGGCGCTCGGCGGAGCGATCGTCGATTCGGGCAAGTTCGATTGGATGGCGCACGCGGACAAGTTCCCGGGGCTGACCACTCCCGACGACAGCTATCACGGCATCGTCTATGCCGAGAGATTCGGCAAAGAGGGCGCGTTCATCACAAAGGCGACCGCGCAATTGATGAGGGACTTCGGCGCTATGCAGTCGCCGCAGAATGCATACTATCTCAACCTCGGGCTTGAAAGCCTCGCGCTGCGCATGGAGAGACATTGCGCCAACGCCCAAAAGATGGCTGAGTTTTTGCAGGGACACAAAGCGGTGTCCTGGGTCACCTATTGCGGATTGCCGGGCGACAAGTGCTACGACCTCGGGCGCAAGTATCTGCCCAAAGGCTCGTGCGGCGTGCTCAGTTTCGGCGTCAAGGGCGGCAGAAAGGCGGCGGAAGAGTTTATGAAAAAGCTCAGGACCATCGCGATCGAGACGCACGTCGCCGACGCGCGCAGCTGCTGTCTGCATCCGGCGAGCGCGACTCATCGTCAGATGAACGACCGCGAGCTGGAAGAGGCGGGCGTCAAACCCGAATTGATCAGGCTGTCCGTCGGCATCGAAAACATCGACGACCTGATTGCGGACGTCAAACAGGCGTTGGACGGCCTGCCGCAATGAGCGGAGGAGGGAGCCTGTGCCGATAATCATACCCAAGGAACTGCCTGCGTACAACAAGCTGACCAAAGAGAACATCTTCGTGATGGACTCCCACCGCGCGTGGACGCAGGACATCCGTCCGATCGACATCGCGATCGTCAATCTGATGCCGACAAAGGTGGAGACCGAGACTCAATTGCTCAGGCTTTTGGGCAACTCGCCGCTTCAAGTAAATGTGACGCTTATCAACACGGGCACGTATAAAAGCAAAAATACGCCGCTCGCGCATATGCAGAAATTTTACAAGAAGTTCGACGAGGTCAAGGACCGCCACTTCGACGGAATGATCATCACCGGCGCCCCCGTCGAGACGCTGCCTTTCGAGCGGGTTGCCTATTGGGAAGAGCTGGAAAAGATCATGGAGTTCACCGAGACCAACGTCACCTCGACGATCTACATATGCTGGGGCGCGCAGGCGGCGCTCAAGTTCCACTACGGCATCGACAAGCACAACTTGGAGCGCAAGCTGTTCGGCATCTATCCGGCGCGCTGCTGCGACGACAACGAGCTGCTGCTCAAGGGAGCGGACGACGTCATCAATGTTCCGATGAGCCGTCATACCGACGTCGACGTAGACGCGGTGATGAACGACAAGCGGCTCAAGGTGCTTGCCTACGGCGACGAATGCAAGATCGCAATCGCCAAGAGCCTCGACAACCGCAGATTCTTTTTCTTCGGGCACGGAGAGTACGACCGCGAGACGCTCAAAAACGAGTATCTGCGCGACCTTGACAAGGGCTTGGACATCGCACCGCCGGTCAACTACTTCATTGACGGCGACATCAATCGCATCAATATGACGTGGAGAGGGACAGCCAATCTCATCTACTACAATTGGCTCAACTATTACGTCTATCAGGTCACGCCCTATTCGTTCGAGGAGTGAATCGTTTCAAAAAAGAAGCCGCCGCGCGTTTTGTGCGGCGGCTTTTGTCTGTCGGGACGTTCAATCCTTGCAATAGACCTTGACGTAGTCGATGACGAAGTCATAGCTTTTCGTCAAGTCGTTGTTCATCGGGTCGCCGCACCAATAGGGCGTGCCGTCGTTGTTTTTGCCGGGGACGGGGACGTCGCCGTCCGCATAGCCTCCGACCTCTACGGACAAAATCATATATTGCGGAACGTGCGACACGCCCATATGCTCGCCGTCGACGTTGTAGGTCGTGCGCCACGTCTCGTTGCCGTCGATGTAGAACACATATTCCGTCTCCGTCCACAGCACTCCGTAGGTATGGAAGGAGGAGTACATATCGCGCACGCGTATGTCCTCGGAGCTTTCCGTCTTGTTGTAGGTGTAACCGTCGCCGTGGAGCACATGCCTGACGTTGTCGCGTTTGGGCGCGCCCCAATAGTAGTAGGGCGACTCCATGACGTCGACCTCGACGCCGTCCGCGCCGCCCGGTTCGCCGCCCATGCCAGACATGCCATCTGAGTTGGGCATCATCCAAAACGCCGACCAAATGCCCTCGCACGGCGGCGCGATGCAGCGGACTTCGAAATAGCCGTAAGTCGACTCAAACCCGCGGTAGTCCTCTTCGGCGCAGAGTATCGGCGCCTCCGAGCCCATGCTGCCGAGCACGCTCGATTCCAGCCAGCAGGTGTACCAGCCCTCGCCGTATTGCCCGTCCTTGTAGAGAGTGGAGACGGTCAGGACGCCGTCGGACACGTCGATCGTGTCGTCGGATACCTCGTAATAGCCGGCGCGGCGGAGAGCTCCGTCCTCGCCCGCGCCGACGTTGTAGCCGACGCGCCACTTGGTGTAGTCGATCTCGTCGCCGTCGAAGTTGTCCTCAAACGCGAGAGTGTAGCCCATGCTTTCGAGTTCGGCGTGCAGTTCTTCGGTGCGATCTGCGTTGCCGCAAGCGGAGACGGCGGGGATGAGCGCCGCGACCAGCATTGCCGCGACGACGATAAAAGCGAATTTTTTCATGCGACGACTCCTTTGTCTGTTCGAGCCTATTATACATTGACCCGGGCGGCAAGTCAACTTCAAAAGACATGCGCTTCGTCGCTGCATGAGAACGAAAATCATATATTATCGACACGGGGACGAAAAAATAGGTAGGTTTGTCAAAAACGATTTATTTTGTCTTCAAAGCCGCGCGCCAAAGTTTTACCTCGATTTTACATTGAGGGGTTGAAAAATTACCGCCGATGTTGTACAATTGAAAATGAGGGGGACCGCAATACACAAAAGAGAGGTGTACTATGGCAGCAAAAGGACAATTTGTATGTTACAAGACCGCCAAGGGATATTGGAACTATCGTCTCAAAGCTTCCAACAAGGAGACCATCGCCGTCAGCGGCGGCACCGGGTATTCCAGCTTTTCGGCATGCAAAGCCGGCATCGAGAGCGTGCGCAGGAATACGGGCGCAAAGATCGAAGATCAAACATTGCAGAAATTCGAGCAGCTCACCAATCCCAAGTTCGAGATCTACATGGACAAGGCGGGCAAGTACCGCTATCGCCTCAAGGCGAGCAACGGCGAGCTCATCTGCACCTCCGAGGACGGCTATGCGTCCAAGGACAGCTGCAAAAAGGGCATCGCTTCGCTTGCTAAATGGGCGGCGGAAGCCGAGGTCGTCAAAGAGGAATAGGAACGTCCGCACGGACCGCCTTCGGGCGGTCTTTTTTTTGTGTTGACAGACCGCGTCCGCGCACGATATAATAAATTCATCGAGCATCAGGAGGAAATTATGAAAAAGATCGTTGCATTGCTGTCGATCGTCGCGATCGCGATCCCGATCTGTGCGATCGCGCTCGTCGGCTGCGGTCCCGTCGAGACCCCCGACGAGATCGCCGCAAATTACCAAAATCTGGCGGAGAGCGGCGAGTTTGAGATCGCGTCCGGCGGCGAGGGCGGCGAGGCTGTGTTTTCGTTCGGGAAAGAGATCACATTCAACACTTTGGTCATGCGTGAAAAGG
>CABKMX010000017.1 GCA_902373595.1 uncultured Christensenellaceae bacterium | reverse complement strand
GAGGGGTTTGAGCACGCTTGCGACGCCGCTCGAGCGGACGAGTGTGACGGAAGTGATTTTGTCTGCGTTGATGCCGATTTGCGCCCATGCGCCCTGCATGGACGCGCAGCCGGTGAGGGCGACCGCCGCCGCGACGACGAGGACGGCGACGATTGCGACTACGATATATTTTTTTGTTTTCATAATTCACCTTTGATTTTCGCCGCGCGGTTGCAAAGCGGCGGCGATTGTGCTATTATTATTCTACCGCATTTCCATTATAAGGCAAACGGCGGCAATTTTCAACTCTGCGGAGCGAAAATATGGCATTATGCAAATTGACGCGTGACGCGGCGGACGACGGGTGCACTCTCGTCGACAACCGCTTTATTCGCGAATATCTACCCGACGCCGACGGCGACGCCCTCAAGGTCTATTTGTATGGACTGTGGCTTTGCCGCGCCGGCGCGCCGCTTTGCGACAACACTCTGGAGCGGATGAGCGACGCGCTGGGTCTGACGGCGGCGCAGGTGACCGCGGCGTTCGAATATTGGCGCGATCAGGGGTTGGTGACGATTGTCAACACCTCTCCGCTCGAGGTGAGTTTCAATCGTCCCGGGCAGAGCGTGAAGATGTACAAGCCGGCGAAGTTTGCCGATTTCAATACGCAATTGCAGCGCATTTTCGACGGCCGCATGCTTTTGGAGAGCGAGTTCCTCAAATATTACGAATTTTTGGACGACACGCGACTGCCGCAAGAGGTGTTGCTTTTGATTGCCGCCTATTGCGTACGTCTCAAGGGCGACGGCATTCGCACCAACTATGTGTTGACGGTCGCGCGCGCGTGGTACGCATTGGGGATAAGGACAATCGAGGACGCCGAGAGGCATATCGCGCTCGAGGACGCGTCGACGGAGAGTTTGCGCAAGGTCGCGAAGGAGCTTGGCAAGAAGTCGGCGATCGATCTCGACGACAAGCAGCTTTACGTCAAGTGGACGTCGAGCTGGGGTTTTTCGGACGAGGCGATTCTCGCGGCGGCGAAGTTGTGCAAAAAGCGCGGTGGCATGGAGCGGCTCGACGCCCTTCTCGACGAGCTTTTCACCTCCAACCGTCTCGACGCGGAGAGCATACGCGACTACGGCGCGCGCAAGCAGGAGCTGTACGAACTCGCGAAGGACGTGACGCGGATCATCGGCGTCAGGTACGAGAACTTGGACACGGTGATTTCGCACTACATAGGGACTTGGCAAGCGCAGGGCTTTGACGGCGACGCGCTCAAATTGATTGCCGAATATTGTTTTTCCAACGGCATACGCACGTTGAACGGCATGAACGCAGCGGTCGCGCGCTTCTACAAGCACGGCTGTTTGAGCGTGGCGGCGATTGACGAATATCTGACCGCGCTGGTCGAGAGAGACAAGGCAATCAAGTCGGTCATCGAGGCGACGGGCAGCTCGCGTTCCGTGACCGCGTCCGACCGCGACGCCTACGAACTTTGGCTGGGTTGGGGGTTCGACCATGCCGCAATCCTTGCGGCGGCGCGTGCCGTTGCCGGCAGGCCGATGGCGTTCGGCGCGATCTCCAAAATTTTGACCGACTGCCGCGACGCGAAGGCGTTCGGCGCGGACGACGTCGCAAGCCGCGCGGCGATGGGACAAGGCGCGAAAGAGCCAAAGCGCGCCGAAGCTATGGAGCACAAGTACACGGGCGAAGAGCTGGCGTCTTTCTTCGGCGACATCCGCGCTACGGACGATTGGGGGGTTTGAGATGAACGCACGCGACAAGATCAAGGCACAATTGAGGGCAAGTCAAACCGAACTTCGCCGTTTGGAGCAGACGGACGCGGCGCGCCGCCTTGCAAAGGCACGCGAGGACAAGGGCTTTGCCGAGGCGGAGCGCGCTCTCGCAAAGGCTAACATCGCCCTCGCCTCCGCTCGCGCTCGCGGCGAAAGCACGTCAAAACTCGAAACAGGTCTCCAAAAAGCGCAAGCCGCCTACGATGCCGCGCTCAAACGGCTCGGCGCCGACGTGTCCGTTCACTATCGCTGCGATAAGTGCCGCGACATTGGCTTTGACAAGGACGGCGAGCCTTGCGACTGCGTCAAGGCGCAATTCATCGACATGCTCAAAGCCGAGTGCGGCGCACACAACATCCCCCCGTTCACCTTTGCGGACGACCGTTCCGCCACGCTCGACTGTTCTCAAAAGGAAGAGCTCGGCTTGCTCTACACTCGTTTCAAGGAATTTTGCGCCGGCTTTGACACGACAAGCGTCAAGGTGATTTTTTTGTGCGGCAAACCGGGGATAGGCAAGTCCTCGCTCGCCTATGCGGCGGCGAACGAATTGCTCTCGCTCGGCAAATCCGTCTGTTTTATGACCGCGTTCGAATTCAACAACGCGATGCTCAAATATCACACCTCTCCCCTCGCCGCGCGCGCTTCGATTATGGAGCCCGTCACCGACAGCGACCTGCTGGTCATCGACGACCTGGGCACGGAGAACGTGCTTCGCAACGTCACTTGCGAATATCTCTACAACGTCATCGACACGCGCATTTCGCGCGGCAAGCGGACGATTGTGACGTCCAACCTCGCGCCCGAGGCATTGATGGCGCGCTACGGCGAAAGGACGATCTCTCGCATGCTCAACAAGAGCTACGCGAAGTCTTATGTGCTCAATGGGGATAATTTGAGGTTGCTTCGCTTTTAGGGGACACCCGAAAACAACGCTTCGAATCGCAACGGCGGTGATTGCAAAAGCAATCGTCGCCGTTACTCATACTCGCTATTTTCGGTTTTCCCCTAAAATACCCCTTCCCACGCGGCACGCTCATTCACCATTCGCGACCGCGCAAGGTGCAGTCCCCGAAGAGCGCGGTCATTCGGGGACTGCATTATTGTATCTATGTTTGTAACGAACCGATTCGATAACCGCAACCAAGAAGTATCGGGCGAGCGATTTTCGAAGATTTTGCGCCGCGTGGAACGCCGCTTACCTGCCGGTATGCAAGCGACACACGGCACAAAAGGGCGAAAATGAGCCGCCCGAGACGTGAGACGTGCCGCGCCGCAAAGCGAGCGTGGAACAGAACGGAATCTTTACTTTTTCTCTTTTTGTCTTTACTTTTTGCCTTTAATGCGGTATAATAAGTAAAGATATTGCGAGGTGAATATGTATTCTTACCAACCATTGGAGCGCAAGCTTAAAGCAATCGGGCTGACCAAGTCCGCCTTGGCTGCCAAGCTCGGCATATCCTCAAGGACGATTGCCAAGATTTCAAAAGGCGAGAAAATTGCCCACAACGTTCTTGTTCGGATCGCAGATTTTTTGCATTGCCGCCCGGGCGATTTGGTCAAAGAGGTTTGCGACAATCGCATCTTGCAAATTTTGCGCGAGGAAAAGGAAGCGAAGATTTCCGGCGGACTCTATCATGAATTGCAGGTCAGAATGACTTATAACTCCAATCACATTGAAGGGTCACGGCTCACGGAAGATCAAACAAGGCTGATTTTTGAAACGAGAACGATAGACGTCGGCGACGGGATTCCTGTCGACGACATAATCGAGACGAGCAATCACTTCCGGGCGATCGATTATGTGATTGACAAAGCGGTGGAGCCTTTGAGCGAAGACATCATCAAGCGTCTTCATCAATTGCTGAAACAAGGGACCAAAGATTCCTCTCTCGAGTGGTTTGCCGTCGGCGATTACAAAAAGCGCGCAAACACCGTCGGCGGAAGAGAAACTTGCAAGCCGAGCGAAGTTCCCGAGGCAATGGCAAAACTCGTTGAGGGGTACAATTCCAAAAGCAACATCACCATCGATGACATCATCGAATTTCACGCCGACTTTGAACATATCCACCCCTTCCAAGACGGAAACGGCAGAGTCGGCAGACTGATCGCCTTGAAAGAATGCCTTAGGTTTGATGTGGTTCCCTTTATAATCGAGGATTCCAAAAAGGCTTTCTACTATCGCGGACTTGCGAATTGGGATCGGGAAACGGGTTGGCTCAAAGACACTTGCCTTGACGGGCAAGACACCTTCAAACGGCTTTTGCATATTCTCGGCATTCCCGAATAGAGCCACGGCTTCCCTTATGAACACATTGCCCTTCCGCCCGATTGAAACATCATGCACTCTACAGACGACATAACGAAGCCCAAACGAGCTTTATCAAACGGCGAAGAATGGTGCAGGTTGGCGGCGAACAAGCGCGAGAGGCGCGGCCCAACCGGGCTCCTGCCCGTGACCGCGCCCGAGACGCGCAGATGAGACGCCAAGATGTGCTGTTATCCGCGGCGTGGCAAGGGGCGGCCGCCTAAGAAGCGCGGTCATTTGACAGCCGCGCTATCAAGTCGCGCGGGAAGCGCGGTTTCGCGCGACATTTTCTGTTCCGCACTCCAAAGGCAGTGCGGAACAGAACTGAATCTTTACTTTTTCTCTTTTTGTTGGTTTGTCAATATCCGCTTGTCGCGCTTGCATTGCTCCCTTCACTTTGGTATAATTATTATATCTATATCCGCTACGCTGGAGGCGCATATGTTCATTTCCGATCTGTTCAAATCCAAGAAGACCGTCTGGTCGTTCGAGATCTTCCCCCCGAAGCCGACCGCCGATCTTTCGGGCATCAAGGCGACCGTCGCCGCCCTTGCCGACCTCAAACCCGACTATGTCTCCGTCACTTGCAGTGCCGGCGGCTCGGGCAACTCGCGCACCAACGAGATCGCGGACATGCTCTTGGACGACTACGGCATTTTGCCTCTCGCCCACCTCACCTGCATCAACTCGACCAAGGACGAGATTCGCGCGTCGCTCAAGCAATTGCACGGCGACGGCGTCGAGAACATCTTGGCGCTTCGCGGCGACCGCGTGCAGGGCGCGGCGCCGTCCCCCGACTTCGCGCACGCCGACGAGCTGGTGCGCTTCATTCGCTCCGAGGGCTATGCCTTCGACATCGCCGGCGCGTGCTACCCCGAAGGTCATCCCGAAAGCCGCGACCTCATCGAGGACATCAACAACCTCAAGCGCAAGGTCGACGCAGGCGTCACCCACCTCAATACCCAGCTCTTTTACGACAACGACGACTTCTTCCGCTTCCGCGACATGCTCGCGGTCGCAGGCATCGACGTCCCCGTCCAGGCAGGCATCATGCCCCTTGTCAAAAAGACGACCGTCGACCGCACCGTCGGGCTGACGGGCGCAAAGATTCCGGCAAAGATCTCGCGCATGGTCGCGCGCTTCTACGACGACCCCGACTCGCTGATGCAGGCGGGCATCGCCTACGCGACCGACCAGATCGTAGACCTCATCTCCGCCGGCGTGGACGGCGTCCACCTCTATGTGATGAACAACGCCGCCGTCGCGAGGGCGATCACCGACAACGTCTCCTCGCTGCTCGCAGGCGTCAACAAATGATCGTCGACCGCCGCGAACTGCTTCGCTATCTCGGCTGGAGAGGTCAAGATATCGACACGGGCACGCAAAAAGCGATCGACGAGGCGTGCGACTTGTGCCTCGCCGCCGCCCGTCCCATGCACACCGCGGCGCTCTTCGACTATGACGGCGACAGCCTCGTCGGCACGGGCTTTTCGCCGGGCAGCGCGGACATCCGCCGCCACCTTTCGGGGTGCGCGAAGGTCATCGTGCTCGCGGTGACGATAGGCGCCGACATCGACAGGACGACCGAGAGGCTGTTCTCTTCGTCCTCTCGCAAAGCGGTGATTTTCGACAGCGCCGCATCCTGCCTCGTCGAGAGTCTCGCCGACGACGTCTGCGACGAGCTTCAACGCAAATACGGGCCGCTGACCGCGCGCTTTTCGTGCGGCTACGGCGACTTTCCTCTCGCCGCGCAGCGCGACATCTGCTCGCTGCTTCGCGCCGACACTCGCATAGGGCTGTGCGTGGACGCAGGCGGTTCGCTGGTGCCTCGCAAGTCGATCACCGCGCTTTTGGGCGTCAAGGGCGACGGCAAGCCCTTCCCCTTTTCTCAAGCCGACAAATGCGCGCTTTGCGCCAACGCTAATTGCGCCGCGCGCAACAGGGAGCCAAGATGAAAAATTTTCTCGACCTCATTTCAGACAAGATTGTCGTCTTTGACGGCGCGATGGGCAGCATGCTCCAACAAATGCGCGTCGATACGGGCACTTTGCCCGAAAAGCTCGTGCTCACTTCGCCCGAAGTCTTCGCGAACATTCACCGCGCATATGCCGTCGCCGGAGCGGACGTCATCTCGACCGCGACCTTCGGCGCCAACGCCGCCAAGGCGGGCGAGCTGTCCGACGGAATAATTTCCGCGGCGGTCAAGCTGGCGCGCGACTCCGCCCCCGGCAAGCTGATCGCCCTCGACTTGGGCCCGACCGGGCAAATGCTCGAGCCGCTCGGCACGATGACCTTCAATCAGGCCTACGACATCTATCGCC
This sequence comes from uncultured Christensenellaceae bacterium, assembly GCA_902373595.1. Lineage (GTDB taxonomy): Bacteria > Bacillota > Clostridia > Christensenellales > UBA3700 > Ornithoclostridium > Ornithoclostridium faecigallinarum. The sequence goes on along the minus strand of CABKMX010000017.1, from coordinate 4,028 downwards.
GCGCCGTCGTCGCAGGCAAAGACGCCGACCTCGTGCTCATCGAGACGATGTCCGACCTTGCCGAACTTCGCGCCGCGCTGCTCGCCGTCCGCGAAAACAGCTCCCTTCCCGTCGTCGCATCGATGACCTTCTTCGACAACATGCGCACCTTCACCGGCTGCGACGTGACGTCGTTCGTATTGACCGCCGCGCCCCTTGCGGACGCGATCGGGGTCAATTGCTCTTTGGGGCCCGACCAACTTCTGCCCATCGTCGAAAAGATCGCGTCTTTGACCTCAAAGCCCGTCATCGTGCAGCCCAACGCAGGGCTTCCCGACGAGGAGGGCAACTACTCTGTCGGCGCCGAAGAGTTCGCCGCCTATTGCTCCAAGTACGTCGACCTCGGCGTCGCGATTATCGGCGGTTGCTGCGGCACCACTCCCGAACACATCAAGCTGTTGCGCAAGATCGCCGACCGAGGCGTTCGCCGCCAAAGTTCTGCAAAGCCCGTCTCCGCGATTTGCTCCGCTCGCCGCGCGGTCACGTTCGACGCAGTCCGCGTAATCGGCGAACGCATCAATCCGACGGGCAAAAAGGCGATGAAAGAGGCGCTGCGCAGCGGCGACTACGACTACATCTCGCGCCAAGCAATCGAGCAGGAAGAGGCAGGCGCGGACGTCCTCGACGTCAACGCCGGGCTTCCCGACATCGACGAAAAGGCGGCTCTCGTGCGCATGGTGACCCTGCTCCAACGCGTCACCGACCTGCCGTTGCAGATCGACTGCACCAAGCCGGACGCGATTGAAGCGGCATTGCGCGCCTATCACGGCAAGGCGATTGTCAATTCGGTCAGCGGCGACGACGACTCTCTCGACGGTATTTTGCCCGTCGCGGCGAAGTACGGCGCGGCAATCGTCGCGCTGTGCGTGGACAAGAACGGCGTCCCCGAAACCGTCGAGGACAGGCTCCGCATCGCACGCAAGATCATCTCCGCCGCCAAAAAATACGGCATTCCCGAACAGGACATCTTCGTCGACTGTCTCACCCTGACCGTCGGCGCGCAGCAGGAACAGGCGGTGCGCACCCTCGAGGCGATCCGCCGCATAAAGAGCGAATACGAAGTGCGCACGGTGCTGGGCGTCAGCAACATCTCGTTCGGACTGCCCGAGCGCAAGGCAATCAACACCGCTTTCCTCACCGCCGCGCTTTGGTCGGGGCTGGACGCACCGATACTCAACCCCAACATTCCCGAGAATATGCAGGCGGTCGCCGCCTTCAAGGCGCTTTGCGGCGAGGACGTCAATTGCGCCGAATACACCGCCAAATACTCCGCCGCCCCCAAGGCGGAAGCCTCCCCGTCCGACGAGAACCAAGCCGACCTTGCCTATCTCATCCGCAAGGGGCTGCCGACCGCGCAAACCAAAGCCGCGGCAATGCTGGACGGCGGCATAGCTCCGCTCGAATTGGTCAACTTCCACCTCATCCCGGCGCTCAACTCCGTCGGCGACGATTACGAAAAGGGCACGCTGTTTTTGCCGCAATTGATTGCCGCCGCCGACGCCGCAAAGCTGTGCTTTGACGAGATCAAAAAACGCATGCCCGAATCGTCCGTCAAGGGCGACACGATCGTGCTCGCGACCGTCGAGGGCGACGTCCACGACATCGGCAAGAACATCGTCAAGACGGTGCTCGCCAACTACGGCTACGACGTCGTCGACCTGGGCAAGAACGTCCGCTGCGAGACCGTCGCCGAAGAGGTCAAACGCCGCGGCGCGAAATTGTGCGGACTTTCCGCATTGATGACGACGACCGTGCCCAATATGCAGCGCACAATCGAACTGCTTCGCCGCGACTGCCCCGACTGCGCTATCATGGTCGGAGGCGCAGTGCTGACCGAAGACTACGCCCGCAAGATCGGCGCAGACTACTATTGCAAAGACGCCGCCGCGGACGTGCGCATCGCCGCCCACATCTTCAAAGGCGAACCGCTCGACCTGCCCCGCCTCAGGGACTGACACCGCAATTTTTCACCGCCTCGGAGCGGTTGACATAACTCCGCCGCGGCGATATAATGGACCCATCCTCGATCGAGACGACCTCGATCGAAACAACGGAACGCAGCTTCCGTCATCTCGTCAACAAGCCGACTTGACGGGAATGGCAAGCCGTTCTCGTTCAACACCAAAACCAAGACCGCGGCATTCCCGTTGTCACCAACGGCAATGTCGCGCAATATCCAGCCAAGCGAGAGCGGCGCTCAAAACCATGCAATACAACAACTTTTGCTTGACACTCAACAGCCGAGCGAGAGCGGCGCGTGCGTGTTTTTTGAGACAGCCGTCTCAAAAAATGCGAAGCAGTTTTGAGCAGACAGGCTTGCGTGCAGACAAGCCGCGTCCCCGAAGGTCAATGCCCTCTGCGGTCTTACCGAGGGGCAAGGCGACGTATCTGCGCAAGTCGGTCGCTCAAAACCATGCAACTACTACTTTTGCTTGACATTCAACAGCCGAGCGAGAGCGGCGCGTGCATGTTTTTTGAGGCAGCCGTCTCAAAAAATGCAAAGCAGTTTTGAGCTGACAGGCTTGCGTGCAGACAAGCCGCGTCCCCGAAGGTCAATACCCTCTGCGGTCTTACCGAGGGGCAAGGCGACGTATCCGCACAAGACCGGCGCTCAAAACCATGCACAAGCCGCTCGAGCGAGGCACACTAAAGCTGTGAGGTTCGGGAGTCTCATTTGTCAATGAGGCAAACCGTCAACAGTGGGAATCTCGGTGCAAATCCGTCGCAACAGCCATTACCGTGATCGGCGCAAGCCGAAAGTCGGAGGACCTGCCCCACAGCTTTTCGGAAACGGTCTTTGGGCAATGAAGGACCACACCGACGCGGCGCGATGCGCCTCGACTTCGCCCCTTTCCCGTCTTTTGGGAAGGCTTTCTTTCGCCCATGCCGTAAACTTGCGATATCAACACGGAGGCGAAAAAATGACAACTCCCATCACTTTCAAAAAAGCGATCGCATCGGTCGCGGCACTTCTCATCATGCTCTGCCTTTTGGCGGCATTTGCGGCTTGCATCGATCCCGAACAACCCGACGGCGACGTCTTTGCCGACGGCGCGTCGATGACCCTCGCGATCGCCGAAGAGCCGACTCGCACGATCGAGGTCGACCTTTCGGGGCTTGACAAGAACATCTCCCTTCTCGACGTGTTCGACAAGGAGGAAATCGACTACGTCGCCGAAAGCGGCATGCTCTACAAAGTCGGTTCGCTTGCGCCGACCGCGCCCGAGTACATCTACCTCTACACTTCCGTCACGGCGGACTTCGACGTGTCGCAATATGCGACGACGATCGACTTTGACGGCAAGACATTGACAAACTCCGGCGTCGGCGCGGCGGACATGACCGTCGAGGACGGCTGCGTCATCTACGTCGGCACGATCGTCTATTGATGAACGGCAGCGGCAAAACGCTCAAGGGTGCACGTTTCGTCGCCTACACCGCGCTCGCGGCGGCTTCGCTGACCGCGGGCAAGTTCGTGCTTTCGGCAATCCCAAATGTCGAGATTGTCACGTTGCTGTGCGCCGTATACGGCTTTGTGCTGGGCGCGCAGGGGGTGCTGGCGACCAGCATCTTCGTCGCATGTGAAACGCTCATCTACGGCTTGGGGCCGTGGGTAATCTCATACGCGATACATTGGCCCGCTGTCGCGCTCGTGTTTTGGCTGCTGTCGCGCTTCATCAAGCCGTCGCGCGTCATCCCGACCGTCGTCGCGGTGATTATGACGACGAGCTTCGGGGTGCTGACCGCACTCGTCGACGTCGGACTTTTCAGCGGCTTTTGGGACGACTTCGGGCAGCGCTTCGCAATCTACTACGTCCGCGGAGCGGTCTTTTACGTCACTCAAATCGTCTGCAACGCCGTCGTATTCCCTCTCCTCTTCAAGCCGTTGACGATATTTTTGAACGGCCGCATCTTGAAGGGAACGCCCAAAAACCGTCTTTGAGCGGCCTCTCAGGGATTCGCGCCTTGAAAAGCGCGTCGAATCTGAC
>CABKMX010000016.1 GCA_902373595.1 uncultured Christensenellaceae bacterium | reverse complement strand
CAAAAGCAGTGGGAACTTCAAGCGGCAATGGCGGCCAAAGATGACAATTTCGCAATTTTTGCGCAAAACGTTTGACTTTGCGTGTCGAGCACACTATAATAAGTAAGCAATCGGGCGAGATAACGCGACCCCGAGCATATGCGCCATTAGCTCAATTGGATAGAGCGTTGGTCTACGGAACCAAAGGTTAGGGATTCGAGTTCCTTATGGCGCGCCAAAAGCCCCCGTCGAAAGCGGGGGCTTTTTGGCGCGCCATAAATGTACGCGAAGACCTCGCGCACGGCAGTGCGCAGGGATTCGTGCTCGAGCGAAGCGAAGAGCTTTGCCCCCTTGCGGGGCAAGCCTCCTTATGGCGCGCCGAATATTACAGAACATTGAAAGGCAGAAAAAACAAAGAAAGAATTCGGCAAATACAAAGACAGCGAAAGGACAGAAAAGCGAAGTTCGGATACGGCATCACCGTATCCCTTTTTGCGTGGCGCGCCATAAGGAAACAAGGCCGAAGACCTCGCGCACGGCAGTGCGCAGGGATTCGTGCTCGAGCGAAGCGAAGAGCTTTGCCCTCTTGCGGGGCAAGCCTCCTATGGCGCGCCGTAACGAAAAGACAAGGCAAAAAAAAAGAATGCGACTTTTGTTTCACTACAGAAAACGAAAGTTGTTTCAAAGACAAAAGTATTGAAAAGGAAGAGGCAGAAAATCCACATTTCCAAACATCGCATCCCTATTTGTGTGGCGCGCCATAAGGAAAACGTAACGGATCACTCGCGCACGGCAGTGTGCAGGGATTCGTGCTCGAGCGGAGCGCGAAGCGCGAAAGCCGCGGCAGGGAATGACACCGTTGAAGAGATGTGATATAATCGACGTATGGAGTATTGCATTTCGGACATACACGGACACTATGAGCTGTTCTGCCGCCTGATGGACAAGATCAAATTCGGCGGCGGAGACAGGTTGTTTGTGCTGGGCGACATCCTCGACAAGGGACCGGACGGCGTGCGTCTTGCCAAACTGTTGTTTTCGATGCCGAACGCAATCTGCATCGCCGGCAATCACGAATACGACTTCGTAAAACACTATCGCGCGTTGATGGCTGAGGCGCAAGATTACGACACGGTGCTCGACAAGCTGCGCAATCGGTTCGAGGACGGGCGGTTGCTCGATTGGGAGACGGTGGACGCAATTGATTCGCTGCCGTTTTATGCGGAAGGGCAAAACTTCATCGGCGTGCACGCCGGCGTGCCCATCATTGACGGAAAGGCGTTGCACCCGTCAAAGGCGACGGGCGAACAACTCGTCTACGACCGCCGCTTCAAAGACAAAGACGTACTGCCCGAAGAGAGCAAATGCGTGCTGTTCGGGCATACGCCCGTCAGGTATTTGACGAACAGAGACGAAATCGTCTTCTATCCGCGCAAAGGCGCAAAGACAGACAGCCCGAACATCGCCGACTATTGCAAAGTGCATTTGGACACGGGCGTATATTTGAGCGGCGTCCTGGGGTGCGTCGCCCTCGACGAGTGCAGGGCAATCTATGTCGGACAGCGCATGAATTGAGCGCGGTAAAGAGACTTTTTTGCCAATGGGACAATCACGGGACATCGAACGCTCAAAAGAAGAAATATGAACACTCCGTCTTGACATGCGGCAAAACCCGTTGTATACTTGAAGTGCGGACAAAGATCGGAGGAGGGCGAGTATGAAGACGATACGACGGCGCGGCGTCAAATAGGCGCAAAGCGTACGGCTTGACCAAAGACAAAGCGATTGCGGCGCAGCGCAGGGGATGGCGGACCCGTGCGCTGCGCCCAAGCTTTCAAAGACGACGGAAATTTTTTGAAATGCGGTCTTGACAGAAGCGGGGAAATGTGTTATCATCGTAGGCGATAGGAAGCTATCGTAGTCTTTTCAACTCCCCAAAACAACAACAATGTTTTGACTCGACGCGCAATATCGCACGGATTCTTTGCGCGCCGCAAACTCGTCGTCAAGCCGCGCGGCGGGGCAAAGCCCTCGATTTTTGCTTGACAATAATGTTGGGTTATCATATCATATTCGGCGGAAGTGATATTGAGATTCATGCGACGAGAACGGTACCATCGTTTTGATACAATTATGGGGAGGCGAAACAGGAGGAACGCATGGATAAAGAATTCATAGCTCAAGCAAAAGAGAGGATTGACGCGCTGATTTCGAGGCTCGGGGATCCCGATCTTTTTCCCGACGAAAAGGCGGAATTGCTGGCGGAGCTGAGACGGGAGGTGGACGGTCTCAAGTTCGCGGAGGACGCCGAGCGCGCTCGCGCTCAAAAGGAGAAAGAGGAGCGCGAACGGCTCGAAAGAGAGAGGGAGGAGCAAGAGGAGAGAGAACGGAGAGAGGCTCATGCAAAAGAGGTCACTTGCACGGATTTGCCCGTCGATTGGGTCAACGTGTTCGACACGGACGACAGGACTTTCGGCGTGCATTTCGACAGCTGCGCGGACGGTTTGATTGCGAGTTTGAGCAACTTGGGCAGGGTGGACATCGAGTATATCGCGTCGGTCACGGGCAGGGATTACAAGGCGGTCATAGGCGAGCTCAAGGGCGCAATTCTGCAAAATCCCGAGACGTGGCAGGAGACTTTCTACAAGGGCTGGGAGACGACGGAAGAGTACTTGTCGGGCAACTTGATGCGCAAGTTGAGAATCGCGAGAGAGGCGAACGAGCAATATTGCGGCTATTTTGCCGACAACGTCGCCGCAATCGAAGAGGTGCTGCCTGCCGCGGCGACGGCGAAAGACATCCATGCCGCGCTCGGGTCGCCGTGGCTGCCGACCGACATCGTCGACGACTTCATCTTTTTCCTCTTCGGCGAGCCGTCGGGGTACAAGGAGGCGAACGAGGCAGAGAAAGAACAAATGCGGCGGATGTGGCAGACAAAACACGACGAGATGATCGGCACGTGGGAGATCCCCCAAAAGAGCCGCTATCACGGAAGCGTCGCCGTGACCCATACGTACGGCACGGCGAGAATGGAGGGAATGTATATCCTCGAAAAGACGCTCAACATGAAAAACATCGTCGTCACCGACGAGATCTCGTGTCCGACGAGCCCGACGGGTACGAAGAGGATACTCAACAAAAAGGAGACGATTGCCGCGCTCGAAAAGCAGGGGGAGATTGCGCAAGCGTTTGAAAAGTGGATATGGGCGGAGCCGGGGCGAAGGGAGAGGCTCGTCGAGATCTTTGAGAACAAGTACGGATGTGTGAGGCGCAGAAAGTTTGACGGGGCCTTTTTGAACTTCCCGGGAATGGATCCGTCGATCAGGCTCTATCCCTACCAAAAGGACGCGGTCGCAAGGATAATCTTTACGCCGAACGTGCTGCTCGCACATGACGTCGGAGCCGGCAAGACGTTCGTCATGATCGCCGCGGGGCAGGAACTCAGGCGAATGGGATTGTCCAAAAAGAACTTGTATGTCGTCCCAAACAACATCGTGGGACAATGGCAGGACATCTTCCGGCAGATGTACCCCTCGGCGAAGATATTGTGCGTGGAGCCCAAGACGTTTACGCCGCAAAAGCGAGAACAGGTCTTGCAAAACATACGCGACAACGATTATGACGGAATCGTGATGGCCTACAGCTGTTTTGAGCAGATACCCGTGTCAAAGGATTTCCGATTGGACGAGCTCAGGGCGCAAAGAGACGAGATTCAAGAAGAGATCGACCAAGGAGAAGCGACGTCCGCGCTCAGGCGCAAACTGGAGACGGTCAAGAAAAAGCTGTCCGAAGAGGCGGCGAAAGTCGAGGAGGACAAGTCAATCTGCTTCGACGACCTCGGGATAGACAGGCTCTTTGTCGACGAGGCGCACAACTTCAAAAACGTCCCCATCGAGACGAAGATCGAATCGGTGCTGGGCATAAGCTCCGCCGGGTCGAAGAGGTGCGCCGATATGCTGGACAAGGTGCGCGCGGTGCAGAGGAGGCACGACGGCAAGGGCGTCGTCATGGCTACGGGCACGCCCATCACCAACTCCGTCACCGACGTATATGTCATGCAAAACTATCTGCAGAGCGGCGAGCTGGCGATGCTCGACCTGCAAAACTTCGACAGCTGGGTGGGCATGTTCGCCGAAAAGACGACGGAGTTCGAAATCGACGTGGACACCAGCTCGTACAGACTTGCGACGAGGTTCGCCAAGTTCCACAACCTGCCCGAGCTGACGACGCTGCTGTCGTCGATTGCCGACTTCCATGCGGTCGACTCGAGCGCGCATATCCCCTCGTTCGACGGCTATACGGACGCAAATGTCGCAAGGACGGACGAGTTCAAGGCGTATCTCGAAGAGCTGTCCGAACGCGCCGACGCTGTCCGTTCGCGCAACGTCGAACGTACCGAGGACAACATGCTCAAGATTACGACGGACGGAAGAAAAGCGGCGCTCGACATCAGATTGGTCAATCCCAAGGCGTCCTTTTCGTATCAGTCAAAGGTCGCCAGATGCGCCGAGAACGTCGCCGTCATCTATCGCAGGACCGCCGCCGCCAAGAGCACGCAGCTCGTCTTTTGCGACATCTCGACGCCGAAGGACGAATTCAACATCTACGACGAGCTCGCGAGACTGCTTGTCGATTACGGCGTGGACAGGCGAGACATCGCCTACATCCATACCGCGAACACGGAGAAAAAGCGCGAAGAATTGTTCGAACGGGTCAGGAGCGGAGACATACGCATATTGATCGGCTCGACGTTCAAATTGGGGCTTGGGGTCAACATTCAGGACAAGCTGATCGCCCTCCATCACCTCGACGTGCCGTGGAGACCGGCGGACATGACCCAGCGCGAGGGCAGAATTTTGCGGCAGGGCAACACCAACGCCAAGGTGTTTATACATCGCTATATCACCGAGGGCAGCTTCGACGCCTATTCGTGGCAATTGCTCGAGACCAAACAGCGATTCATCGCCGCGCTGCTGTCCGGCTCGCTCGACGCGCGAAGCAGTTCGGACATTGACAGCATCGTGCTCAATTACGCCGAAGTCAAGGCGATTGCCGTCGGCAATCCGCTGGTCAAAAAGAGGGTCGAGACCGCAAACGAGCTGTCGAGATGTTTGATGCTCCGGCGCAATTCGGTCGAGGCAAGGCTGAATATGGAGCAGGAATTGGCGGACCTGCCGGAGAAAATCGGCGCCCAAAGGATAAAGACGGAGGCGTGCGCTCAAGACCTCGAATATGTGCGCGATATGCGATTGAGGGAAAGCGTGTTCGCCGCCGGAGCCGACAAAAAGGAGGAGACGGAGAAGAGGCGCGCGCTGCGTGAAAGCATCGGCAATGCGGTCAGAGCGTACGCGTGGGCGACGGAGGAGACGACGCTGTGCGACTATTGCGGATTCGAGTTGATTCTGCCTGCCAACATGATTCCCGAAAAACCGTACGTGTGGCTCAAGCGCATGGACAGGCATTACGTCGAGCTCGGCGACGCGGACATAGGCATCTTGAAGCGCCTCGACAACGCGTTGGACGGCATCGGGGACGAGCTGAAAAGACACCAAAAAGTATTGCGCGAATTGGAGGAGCGAGAGAGGGATATCCGCTATGAGCTCGCCAAGTTCGACAGCTATGCCGAACAGATCGAAGAGCTGAAAAAACAGCTCGCGAAAATAGACGAAAAATTGGGAGTGAATCAAGATGAATGACATCAAACTTGCCGGCGTGCCGTCAATGACGGTCAACGCCCTCGTAAAACAGTTGAGCGATGCGTATTGCGCGCTGATTGCGGCGAACGCGCCCGTCAAGACAATGCCGTCCGTGATGCTTTGGGGACCGCCCGGCATAGGCAAGTCGCAGGCGGTGAGGCAGATTGCCGACGTCATACGCCGCCGCACAGGAAAGCGCGTCGACGTCACCGACGTCAGGCTTTTGCTGTTCAATCCCATCGACCTTCGCGGCATCCCGACAGCCAACGCGGACAAGACGCTTGCCGTCTGGCTCAAACCGAAAATCTTCGCGATGGACGAGTCGGACGACGTCGTCAACATATTGTTCTTGGACGAGCTGTCGTCCGCGCCGCAATCCGTCCAAGCAGCCGCATATCAAATCACGCTGGACAGGGTCATAGGCGAGCACCGCCTGCCCGACAATTGCATCGTCATCGCCGCCGGAAACAGGACGACGGACAGAGCGGTTGCGTTCAAGATGCCCAAGGCGCTCGCCAACCGTCTCATGCATATCGAGGTCGACGGCAGCTTCTCGGAGTGGAAAAAGTGGGCGATTGGAAAGGGCGTCGACGCGAAAGTGCTGGGATTTTTGTCCTTCCACGTCGACTATTTGATGAAGTTCGACCCGGCGAGCGAAGAGCTTGCGTTCCCCACTCCGCGTACATGGGAGATGGTCAGCGACCTCATGAAAACGGTAAATTCCGGCATCGACGAGATGTATCCGCTGATTGCCGGTTTGGTGGGCTCGGGCACCGCGGTCGAGTTTCGCTCGTGGTCGAGAGTGTTCGCCGACCTTCCCGACATCGAGGATATCTTTGACGGCAAAAAACCCGCTCCGCCCAAGACGTCGGACGCGCTCTATGCGCTGATTTCGTCGATGACCGCCTATGCGCGCGAACACAAAAACGAATTGACGCGCATCGCCAATTCGATACGCTATGCCTCCATGCTGCCGCCCGACTTTTCCGCCGTCTTGATGAAGGACTATATGTACCTCGAGCCGGGCTATCGCGACAAATTGATGAAAATCGACGAGTTCGTCAGGTGGATGCGCACCACGGGAAGCTTGCTCAATGGAAGTGTCTGAAGAGAAAAAGAGAGGGTACGTCAAGAGACTGCTGTTGGCGCGCATGCGGTTGCTGACAAAGCAGGGCTTTTTCGGCGTGCTGATGATGCATATGAAATTCGCGCTCGACGAGAATTGCGGCACCGCCGCGACGGACGGAGTGAGAATGTACTTTTGCCCCGAGTTTCTCGACGAGCTGGACGATTGCGAGCTCGACTTTGTGATGACGCACGAGGTGATGCACTGCGTGCTCAGACACTGCCTGCGAAAAGAGGACAGAGATCACGACGTCTTCAACGTCGCGTGCGATATCGTCGTCAACTCCAACATCATGCTCGAGCACGGCATGGACATCAAGTCAATCACGTTGAAGAAATACGGCCCGTCAATGCACGTCGCTCCGAACGGTGAGGAGGGATACAAATTCACCGCCGAGCAGGTCTATGACATGCTCATAAAGAGAGGCGACGGGGGCAGGGGGCGGCGAGTTGCATCCGGCTCGGGCGCGGAGAGCGTCGGCGAGGGCGACGAGGCGAGCGGCGGCAGAGACAATGCCAAAAACGACAAAAACGGCAGCACAAACGGCGGCAAGATCGGCAGGCGCGTCGGAAACGGCAGAGGCGGTTCGGACAGACAATGGGACGACCATACGCGCTGGGGAACGGTCGACGACGCCGCGCTCGAAGACGTGTGGGTAAAGCGGTTCCGCGACGCCTGCGAGGCAATCTCGGTGCGCGACCCGTCCAACCGAAACGGTATGTTGCCGCTGTTCGCGCGAAGGCTTCTCAAAGAGCTGAAGTCGCCCAAGACGGATTGGCGAAGCGTGCTCAGCGACTTCGTTCAAGAGGAGATCAACGACTATTCGTTTGCGCCGCCCGACGCGAGATTCGCCGAAAGCCCCTTCTTTTTGCCGGCGTTCAACGACAGAGACGAGTATGCGGAAGATATTTTGTTCATGATCGATACGTCCGGCTCCATGTCGGACGATATGGTCACCACCGCCTACTCCGAGGTCAAGGGCGCAATCGATTGCTTTGACGGCAAACTCAAGGGGTGGCTCGGCTTCTTCGACGCCGCTGTCTCCGAGCCGCAGCCCTTCTCCGACGTCGGCGAATTGAAGGGGATAAAGCCCGTCGGCGGAGGCGGTACGGACTTCGGCGTCGTCTTTGAGTATGTGAAAAGACGCATGGCGGACAAGCCGCCTGCGTGCATAATAATGTTGACGGACGGATATGCACCCTTCCCTCCGGAGAGCGCGGCAAACGGAGTCCCGGTGCTGTGGCTGATCAACAACGAAGGCGTCAATCCGCCTTGGGGCAAGACGGCGCGAATAGAGGATTGATTTTGCGGTAAAATGCGCAAAAAAAAGCGTAAAAATTCGCTTGACAAACAAAAAGAGTAAGGATATAATATCCACATAAAATAAATAACAAAGGCAACAAAGGCGTTGCGAATCGTCATAAGACGGTCGCGGCGCCTTTTTCATTTGGAGGTGTTTTATGAAAGCAAACGAGATCTTCGGCGAAAACGTGTTCGGCATTGCCGTGATGCGCGACAAACTGCCCAAAGACGTCTACAAGTCGCTGGTGAGCACGATCGAGGACGGCACGCCGCTCGACCCCGGCGTCGCGAGCGTCGTCGCCAACGCGATGAAGGATTGGGCGGTCGAAAAGGGCGCGACCCACTTCACCCACTGGTTCCAGCCGATGACGGGCATCACCGCCGAAAAACACGATTCCTTTGTCTCGCCCGGCAGGGACGGCAAGGCGATCATGGAGTTTTCGGGCAAGGAATTGGTGATGGGCGAACCGGACGCGTCCAGCTTCCCCTCGGGCGGAGTCAGGGCGACGTTCGAGGCGAGGGGCTACACCGCGTGGGATCCCACCTCGTTTGCGTTCGTCAAGGACGGCACGCTGTATGTGCCCAGCGCGTTCTTTTCGTACAGCGGAGAGGTGCTCGACAAAAAGACGCCTCTGCTCAAAAGCATGAAGGCGCTGAGCCGTGAGGCGCTGCGCATACTCAAACTGTTCGGCACCGAGGCAAAGCAGGTCTTTTCCACCGTCGGCGCGGAGCAGGAGTACTTCCTCATCGACAAAAAGGACTATCTCCGCCGCAAGGACCTCGTCTATACCGGGCGCACGCTGTTCGGCGCGCGTCCGCCCAAGGGGCAGGAGATGGAGGATCACTACTTCGGCGCGATCAAGTCGCGCGTCTTCGACTTCATGAAAGAGCTGGACGAGGAGTTGTGGAAGCTGGGCATCTTCGCCAAGACCGAACACAACGAGGTCGCGCCCGCGCAGCACGAGTTGGCGCCGCTGTTCGCGTCGTCAAACCTCGCCAACGACCAAAATCAATTGATCATGGAGATGATGAAGAGGATCGCCGACAAGAGGGGGCTTGCTTGCCTGCTGCACGAAAAGCCGTTCGCCGGCATCAACGGCAGCGGCAAACACAACAATTGGTCGATGAGCACCGACAGGGGAGTGAATCTGCTCGACCCGGGCAGCACGCCCGCCGAAAACAGCCGCTTTTTGCTCTTCTTCTCGGCGGTCATCGCCGCGGTCGACGAGTATCAGGACTTGCTCAGGCTGTCCGTCGCCGGCGCCGGCAACGACCACAGGCTCGGCGCGAACGAAGCTCCGCCGGCGATCGTGTCCGTGTATGTCGGCGAAGAGCTCGGCGAAGTGCTCGACGCGCTCGAGCGCGACGAAAAATATGCGGGCAAAAAGCGCGGAGTGATGAAGCTCGGCGTGGACACTCTGCCCGACCTGCCCAAGGACACCACCGACCGCAACCGCACGTCGCCGTTCGCGTTCACCGGCAACAAGTTCGAGTTCCGCATGGTCGGCTCGTCCTTCTCGCTCGCCGGTCCCAACATCGTCATCAACACCATCGTTGCGGACGTGCTCAAACGCTTTGCCGACGTGCTCGAAAAGGCGGACGACTTCAACTCCGCGGTGCACGACCTCGTCGTCAAGACGGTCAGAGAGCACAAGCGCATCATCTTCAACGGCAACAGCTACTCGGACGAGTGGAAGAGGGAGGCGAAGAGAAGAGGTCTGTCCGACCTTGCCGACACGTCCGAGGCGCTGCCGCTGTTCGCGGGCGAAAAGAGCGTGGATCTGTTTGAGCGCATGGGCGTTATGTCAAAGCGCGAGGTAGTCACCCGCACCGAGATCATGCTGGACAACTATTGCAAGAGCGTCGCGATCGAGGGCTTGACCGCCGTCGAGATGGTCAGGCGCGACATCTATCCGGCGGTGTTGAACTATGTGCGCACGCTGTGCGACGCCGTCGCCGCCAAAAAGATATTGCCCGGCGCAAACTGTGCGACGGAAGAGGCGCTCGCGACAGAGCTGTCCGAGCTGACTGACGGCATGTGCGCAAAGGCGGAGGAGCTTTCGCAGGCGCTCGCCGAGGCGAAAAACGTCCAAGGCGCGGCGGAGCAGTCGGCGTTCTATGCGCATAAGGTCCTGCCCCTGATGCACGAGATGCGCGTGATCGTCGACTGCGCGGAGATGAAGACCCCGAAAGAGATGTGGCCGTATCCCACATACGGCGAGTTGCTGTTCGGAGTCTGAGGAGGAAAAATGCTAAAAGAGGGACAGTACCGCAACCCGTCCGGGTGCGCGGTATCGGCGGTGATAGACAGAAGCGGCAAGCCGATGAGCGGCAGACGTATGATCGACTCGATCGCGGTCATGCACGAGAGATCGAACGGGCTCGGCGGCGGCTTTGCCGGATACGGGATTTATCCCGACCATAAAGAATTTTATGCGTTCCACCTGTTCTTCGA
>CABKMX010000015.1 GCA_902373595.1 uncultured Christensenellaceae bacterium | reverse complement strand
TTGCCGCTCGGATTCAGCCCTTGAGCCCGTTCTCCTGCCGCGCCATATTCTCTACGACGACGTCAAATATGTCGCCGAGATCGGAACAATATTCCAGCACCCTCCACGGCGTGTCCGTGTGGTAGTGTATTTTGATCAACTCGTCGTCGCCGACGACAAGCAGGCAATCGCCCTTGATGTGCGTCTCGATGTACGCCTTGATCTCGTCGGCGTCGAGTTCCTCTCCGTCGATGAGCAATTGTGTGTCAAAAGTGTATTCTGTCATTTTTCTCTCCGCAGTTGACTTCACCGAGCCCGATTCGGACCCGGTGAAGATATGTTTGTCACAGATTTACGCCGTTGTCTTTGCCCGCCTCGAGACTGTGTTCGTATCTCTTGACGCTGCTTTCGATGTCCTTGTTGGACGCGGCGTTGCCGTATTTGTCGATGTCGACGACGCAGCGCTGTTCGTGGTGCAGGCTGAGCGCGCCGTTGAGGCAGCCGCCCTCGCACGCCATGCCCTCGAAGAAGTTCTCCGCCGCTCTGCCCAATTTGAGTTTGAGCAAATTGATCTTGCACTCTTCGAGACCGCTCATCGAGATGGGTTTGAGATTGTCTACGCCCATCGACTTCGCGACGTTTACGACGCCCTGCGTTATGCCGCCCGACTTGGCGAAGATGCGGCCGTAATAGGACGCCTCGTCGATCGGGCAATCCTCGAGCGATTGAAGATCGATATCGCGCGCGTCAAAGAACGCCTGCAGCTCCTCGAACGACAGCACGCAGTCGATGCCTCCCTTTGTCTTGGGCATGCGATACTCGAGTTTCTTGCTGGTGCAAGGTCCGATGAAGATGCACTTCGCTGTCGGATCTTCGCGCTTGATGATGAACGCCGTTTCGACCATCGGCGAGACGGACGACGAGATGTACTTGGTCAATTCGGGGAAGTTCTTCTCAATGAACATCACGAACGACGGACAGCAGGAGGTGGTCAAAACACCCCTCTCCTTGAACTCCTTCGCCTCATGCCAAAGGGTGACGTCCGCGCCCATCGCCGCCTCGGCAATGTCATAAAAGCCGAGCATTTTCAGCCCGCTCGCGACCTTGGGGAGCGGCACGCCGGTGAATTGGCTCGCGATGGACGGAGCGACGATCGCATAGACGTGATACTTTGTGTTGTTTTCGGACTTCTTCATGATGTCGAGCGCGTCCATGATGAACGACTTGTCGACAATTGCGCCGAACGGGCATTGATAGACGCACGCTCCGCAGGAAACGCACTTCTCGTTGTCGATGACTGCCTTTTTGTTCTCGTCCATCTTGATTGCGCCCACCTTGCAGCTGCGGACGCACGGTCTGCGCTGTTCGATGATTGCGCTGTACGGGCAAGCCTTCGCGCATCTGCCGCACTCGACGCATTTCTCCTTGTCGATGACCGGCTTGTTGTTGACAATCGTAATCGCGTTTTTGGGGCAGGCGCGCTGGCACTTGTGAACGATGCAGCCGCGGCAAGCCGGCGTGATGTACATACCCTCGATCGGGCATGCGTCGCACGCCGCGTCGATGACCTCGACGCTGTTGGGATTGCTCTTGTCGCCGCCGAGCGCCATCTTGATGCGCTCTTGGACGATCGCGCGCTCCTTGTAGATGCAGCAGCGCATCGTCGGCTTGGGCCCCGGCGAAATGAGTTTGGGGATGTCGATGTAGATGTTGCTCATGTCCCCTTTGTCCGCCGCCTTGATGACCTCGCGGAGCACGTCGTATTTGAGCTCTTGAACTCTCGTATCGAAAATCTTCATTGTTTTGCGACCTCTTTTTCTATGATGTGGCGGTCCTTGAGATCTTTGAGCAGGACCTCGCCGTTTTCGATGATGATGTAGCTGTGAGCGGTGCCCTCTTTCGGCAGAGACACCGAACCGGGATTGGCGATGACCATCCCGTCCTTTTTGAATGCAAACCCTGTATGGAAGTGTCCGTACAACAGCACGTCGCCGGCGTTCTTGGGCAGCGCGTCCTTGTTGAACACATGCCCGTGCGTGAGCGTCATTTTGACGCCGTCCGCATAGATCTGCGCGATGTCGACAAACTCGAACGGCGCGACCATCGCGTCGACTTCGCTGTCGCAATTGCCCTTGACGACGATCAGCCTGTCCTTGACCGTATCGAGCATCTTCGCGACCTCGAGCGGTGCGTACTCGTCCGGCAGCGGATTACGCGGACCGTGATAAAACACGTCGCCGAGCAGCGCGATCTGATCGGCCTTTTCCTCTTCGGCGACCTGCAACAGACGGCGCGTCCAAAACGCCGAGCCGTGGATGTCGGACGCGACGAGCAGCCTCATTTCTTCTCCTCCGCGAGCTTTGCGGTGCAAGCCAACTTGACGCTGGCAATCAAAATCTCGATCGCCGCCGGCAGATCGTCGGCATTGGTGAATGTCGGCGCGATGCGCAGATTGCGGTCGGCGTCGTCCCTTCCGTACGGATAGGTAGCGCCTGCGCCTGTCAGCGTCAGCCCCGCCGCCTTGCAGAGCTTCGCGACTTCGCGCGCGCAGCCGTCAAGCACGTCGAGACTGATGAAGTATCCGCCCTTGGGATCCGTCCACTTTGCGATGTCGCAGTCGTCGCCAAAGCTGCGCTCGAGCGCGTCGACGATAGCTTTGAATTTGGGCGCGATGATAGCGCGCTGTTTGTCCATAATTTCGGCGATGTGCTCGGGAGACTTGAGGTAGACGAAATGCCTGTATTGATTGACCTTGTCGTAGCCGATCGTCTGGAATGTGATGTGCGAAAGCGCCTCTTTGAGATTTGCCTCGCTCATGCCCATGCACGCGACGCCGCCGCCGGCAAAGGTAATCTTTGACGTCGAAGAGAATTCGAACACGCGGTCTTCGGTGCCCGCCTTCTTCGCATATGCCATGATGTTGGCGAGCTTGCCCGGAGTGTCGGTCAGCTCGTGCACGCAATAGGCGTTGTCCCAGAAGATGCGGAAGTCCTTGGCGGCGACGGGCATCGTCGCAAGCCTTTCGACGACGCGGTCGGAATAGATCTCTCCGGTCGGGTTGGAATACTTGGGCACACACCAAATGCCCTTGATCGACGGGTCGTTCGCGACATAGTTCTCGACCAAGTCCATGTTGGGACCCTCGCCGGTCAACGGCACATTAATCATCTCGATGCCGAAGTGCTCGGTGATCGCGAAATGGCGGTCGTACCCGGGGACGGGACAGATGAACTTGATCTTGGACTTGCCCCACGGCTCGCAGCCGCCGAAGCCGAACTGCATGCCCCTCTGGATGGTGTCGTACATCAAATTGAGCGAACTGTTGCCGCCGACAAAGACCTCGGAAGGTTCAAGCCCGAGAATCTCGGCGAACAACTTGCGCATCTCGGGGACGCCCTCGAGCCCGCCGTAATTGAAGACGGACTTGGGGAATTCTTCCGGACGCGGCTCTTCGAGCATGCCGAACGCGATTTGCGCCTGCTCAAAGCAGGGCTTGCCGCGCGCGATGTCGACCTTGTAGCCCTTGGCGGCAACTTCTTCGTACTCTTTGAGATGAGTCTCGTGCAACGCCTCAAGCTGTTCTTTGGTGAGTTCTGCGTACTTCATATTTTATCTCCTGACAAAACTTTTATCTGTGATTTTTCGTGCCCGTGTCGATGTTCGCTATTCTGCGAAGTCGTCGCGGCGGTTGCGGAACACCAATCTTATCGGCGTGCCGCGGAACTCGAACGCCTTGCGGAGCGAGTTCTCCAAATACCTGCGATAGCTGAAATGCACCAGCTTTTCGTCATTGACGAAGAAGACGAACGTCGGCGGACATACGTCGCTTTGCGTCGCGTACAGCACCTTGAGTCTCCTGCCGTTGTCCGACGGCGGCTCGACCGCGAGGATTGCGTCGCGCACGACGTCGTTGAGCACGGACGTGGTGACGCGGCGGCTCGCCTGTTCGTAGACGTTGCGCGCCTCGGCGAGCAGCTTCTCCACCCTCTGTCCGGTCATCGCCGAGACGTAGACGGCGACGAAATAGTCCATGAATTTGAGCTGTGCCGCCAGCTGTTTGGTCATGATCGCGGAGGTGTGCGTATCCTTTTCGACCGCGTCCCACTTGTTCATCACGATTACGGACGGCTTGCCCTGCTCGTGGACGTAGCCGCAAATCTTGACATCCTGCTCGGTCACCCCGTCCGCGCTGTCGATGACGACGAAGACCACGTCCGCGCGCCTGACCGCGGCGAGCGCGCGCAACACGCTGTATTGCTCCACGCCCCTGTCCACGCTCGACTTCTTGCGAATGCCGGCGGTGTCTATGAGATTGTATCTGACCCCGTCTCTCTCGAACGGAGTGTCGATTGCGTCGCGCGTCGTGCCGGCGATGTTGCTGACAATCACGCGGTCGTAACCCAAAATCTTGTTGGTCAAAGAGGACTTGCCGGCGTTCGGCTTGCCGACGATCGCGATGTCGAGCACATCGTCCTCCCCCTCGCCGTCGCACTCCGGAAGATGCTCGGCCACAGCGTCGAGCAGATCCCCGAGCCCCTTGCCTTGAACGGCGGAGACGGCGAAAGGCTCGCCTATGCCCAGCTCGTAAAAATCATAAGTCTTGTCGACCTCGTTGTTGTCCAGCTTGTTGACGGCGAGCACGATGGGCTTGCCGCTGCGGCGCAAAAACGACGCGACTTCGCGGTCGTTGGAGGTCACGCCCGCCCTGCCGTCGACGACGAACAATATGCAGTCTGCGATGTCGACCGCGACCTTTGCCTGCTCGCGGATATGCGAGAGCATCTCGTCGTCGCTGCGCACATCGAGACCTCCGGTGTCGATCAGCGTGAACGCTTTGCCGCACCAATCGGTATCGCAATAGAGCCTGTCGCGGGTCACGCCCTCCACGTCCTCGACGATGGAGACGCGCTTGCCTACAAGCTTGTTGAACAGCGTCGACTTGCCCACATTGGGTCTGCCGACGACGGCGACGAGCGGTCTTGCGTTCATATGTCCTCCTTTGCACCGCAATTATACATTATTCCGCACGCAAAGTAAAGCGATAATCACAACAAAACGCGCAGGCGCGCCTTACACGCGCACACGACTCGACGAGAAAACTTCGCCGGCGCGCATATATTTGGGGCGAAAATCCGCCGATTCGCTCATTCCCGACGGACGAGCGGCGCGCCGAATCAGTTCAAATATCGCCGCGGCAAACGCCGCAAATACCAAGTAGTATGCGGTGTGCATCCCCATCGCAGTACAGCGCAAAAAGCCGCCCTTTGACGCGAAAAGCGAATACATATCCGCAATTACACTGCCCGTAATCACTCTCCCGAGCAATTCTGCGCCGCATGACGAAAACGCCGCGGAAAGCGATACGGACAGTGCGAGCGACGCTACGGAAGAGTAGTCGAAAGCAGCCTCTCCCCCCAGCGCAAAAACGCACGCGCATGCCGCCGCTCCGAGAAGCACTCCGGGCGAACGCGAGACGAACAGCGCGTACATCCCTATCGCCGCCGCGACGAAAAAGGGCGCGCATACTCTGCCCGTCGGCACACACATCGACAGCGCGAGCGCCGCCGAACACGCGCTCCCCTCGGGCAGCTTGCCGTCGGCAATGCCGCGCATCGCGCAATATATCAAATGCGAAAAGAGCAAAAAAACGGCGGCATACTCCATACCGGTAGTATGCCGCAACGCCGACTTTGTTTTCAGTCCTCTATCTCGATCGTATCGATGACGACGGGATCGACCGGCACGTCGTCGAACCAACCGCGGCGCGTCGTGCGCACCTTGGAAATCGCGACCGCGACGTCCTCGCTCGCCTTGTCGCACAGCTTGCCGAACGCCGCATACGCGCCGTCCAAATGCGGGCAATCCTCTACGCAGACGAAAAATTGAGAACTTCCGCTGTCGGGATTCATCGCGCGCGCCATCGACAGCACGCCCAAGGTGTGCTTGACGGGATTGTTCACGCCGTTGGCGGCGAACTCGCCCTTGATGCAGTCCGCATTTTTTTGACGCAGATTCTCGTCCATGCCGCCGCCCTGGATCATAAATCCCGGAATCACGCGGTGAAAGATCAGCCCGTCGTAAAAGCCGCTCTTTGCCAACTTGACAAAGTTGCGCACCGAGATCGGCGCGACGTCCTCATACAGCTCCGCGGACATTTGCGAGCCGTCCTTGAGCTTGATAATCGCCTTCATTGTTCGTCCTCCTTTTGTTCGATTGCAGGGTGTTTGAGCGCGTATATCGACTCCGCACCGTCGTGGATCAGCTTGCACATCGCGCCCATCGCCGCCCTGTCGTAAAATTTACGTTGATTGTAGAGATACTCCTGTTTGAGCATGTTGTTGTTGAGGAAGCCGAGCACCGCGGTGACCAGCTGTTCGTCTTTGACTCCGCGCTGTGCAAGCTGCCCGGCGGCGATGTATTCCGCATTCTCGGCGTCATGCACATTTATCGGTTTTATCAACACACACGGGATATTTTTGACGCACGCCTCATAGATTGTGACAATCGTAGGCGCGGTGACGAGCACGTCGGTGATGTCATAGATTTTCCACATATCGGTGACCTCTTCGACGACGTAGACGTTCTTGTCGATGCCCTTGGCTTTGACGTACGACTTGACAAAGTCGAGTATCGTCTTGCTGCCGCCGGTGAGCACGACCAGGTTGAGCCTGTCGCAATAGTCGGCGAGCGCGGCGAACGCGTCTTTGAGCGTCGCGACGCCGTATCTGCCGCCGTTCAAAGTGACGGTCGGAATGGACGTATCTATACCCATTGCCTCGGCGACCTCTTCGCGGTCGTACTCGAGCACGCGCGCACTGTCGAACGGCATGCCGACGACGTGAATCTTGCCCTCGACAACGTTGTTGGCGAGCAGCTCTCCCCTGACGTTGTCGTTCTGCACCAAGTAGCCGTCCGATTGATAGTTGATGTACGCCTTGTTGAGCGCGTAGTCGGTGATGACCGCATAGACGGCGGTCTCCTTCATGCCGAGGCGCTGTTTCGCCTCGATCGCCTTGTTGTGCGCCTTGGGTGTGAAGCAGAGGACGATGTCGGGATCGAACCGCGCGAGAATGTTGTCCACTTTGCGGAAGCGTATCCTCGTCTTTGCGGAGAGCGAGTCGGGGTTTTGCGCCTTGACCGCCGCACTGTACGGCGCAACCGTCTTGTCTATCTTTTGAGGGACGAGCTTGTTGCGGATCGCCACGACAAGCTTGTTGAGCCACGGCGCGACGCGTGCGGTCGCGATGTAGAGACGGCGCGCAAAGCGCGACGAAAACGCGTTGCTGTACTTGTCCTCGTCGATCGCGATGACTTCGCAGTCGGGATAGTCGCGGCGAAGGCGCGCGGTCAAATCGAGCGCTACCGTGTCGTAGAACCCTTTCGAATAGAGGATGACGATCGTCTTTTTGTCCGTGTTCATACCTTCTTTCTCCTCAATATGTCGTACGCCTGCATGCGGCAGGGCACGGGCATTGTCAAATGTTGTTGGACGAGCTTCGCCCTCTTCACGGGCGCGCCCTCTTCGTCGCGCAGGTCGCGTACCTCGACAGCCGCGCCGTTGACCGCCTCGTCGGCGGCGAGCAATTGAAGCGTGTCGCCCTCGGCAAAGGCGTTGCGCTGTTCGACGAGCGCTCTGCCCGAGGTCTCGTCATAGCCGAGAACGAGCGCGACAAATTCGCTTTCGCCCTCCGTCTGATTGACGTCGCCGCTGACCTTCGCGCCCTCCGCGCCGAAATAGAATCCCGTCGTGTACGCGCGGTGCGCGGTCTGTTCGAGCTCTCCGATGATGTCCTCGCCGGGCACGAAATCGTCGTCCGCCGCAAAGCCGTCCATAGCGCGGCGATATGCCGACACTGTCGACGCGACGTAGTATTGCGACTTCATCCTCCCCTCTATCTTGAACGACTTCACTCCTGCGTCCGCGAGCTCACGCAGATGGCGGATCATGTTGAGGTCGCCGCTGTTGAGGATGTAGGTGCCCCTGCCGTCCTCGAACACCGGATAGTGCGCGCCGCCTCTGCCCGCCTCGGTCAACTCGAAGTTCCAGCGGCACGGCTGGGCGCAGTTGCCGCGGTTGGCGCTCCTGCCGCTCATCGCCGCGGACAGCAGGCATCTGCCGCTGTACGACACGCACATCGCGCCGTGGACGAAAGCCTCGATCTCGACGTCGTCGCCGAGCAGGTCGCAGATCTCCGCAATCTCGTCGAGGCGCGTCTCGCGAGCGAGAACGACCCTCTTTGCGCCCATATCCGCATAGACCTTGGCGGCGTACTTGTTGGTGACGTTCGCCTGCGTGGAGACGTGCACGTCGAGCGTGGGCGCGACCTTGCAGCACAGCTCGATCGCGCCGAGGTCGGTGACGATCGCCGCGTCGACGCCGCACTCACTCAGAAAGCGGAAGTGATCGGCAAGCGCGCCAAAGTCGGCGTTGCGGGCGAACACATTGACCGCGGTGTACAATTTTTTGCCGCGCTCATGCGCGTATGCGACAGCCTCGGGCATCTCCTTTGCCCCGAAATTTGCCGCGCCTGCCCTCAGCCCGAAATCGCTGCCGCCGACATAGACGGCGTCCGCTCCGAAATGGAACGCGGTGACGAGTTTGGACATGTCGCCCGCAGGCGCGAGCAGCTCTGCGCGGCTCATATCTTTGTGCATACGGCAATACCTCCGCCAACGTCGCTCATCGTGCATTCAAAGCGCGACGCGTCGGTGATCGCGCGCACGAACCGCCTCATCCCGGTGACGATCGTGCGGTGTTTGTGAGGGGGATAGCCGTCCCCTTTCACCAGTCCCAAAAAGTTGACGTCGTCGGCGACAATTACGGTGCCCGTGTCGATAAAGTCATATATAGCGTCGAGATAGCCGCAATATTTGCTCTTTGCCGCGTCGATGAAGACGAAGTCGTATTTGTGTCTTTTGACCAGCTCGGGGACGACGCGTTCGGCGTCGCCGAGATGGGCGGTTATGCTGTTCGAAGCGCCGCAATCCGCCCACAATTTTTTCGCGATGTCCAACTTGTCTGCATCCCTTTCGACGGTGTCGACGTGCGCGCCTGTCGCGGTCGCGAGACACAGCGCCGAATAGCCCACCGACGTGCCGATCTCCAAGATGCGCTTGCGCGGAGCGGCAACGGCAGCCTCGATCAAGACCTCGAGCCCGTCGCGCGGAATGATGTCAAAGCCGTACTTTTCGCGCAGCGCCTCTGCGCGCGCGTCGGGCACGAACTCAGGCATTGTCCACCTCGGTGATGATGGGCAGCACCATCGGCTTTTGTTTGAGCTTGTTGGCGACATACTTGATCACTTGGCGGCGTATCGACGCTTTGAGACGTCCTCTGTCCCTCGCGCCGCGATAGTTGACCTTGTCGATCGCCTCGGCGACGACATCCCTGATCGGCTCGATGAAATCCTCGCCGATCGTGATGCCGCGCGTGATGACCTCGGGCGGCGCGATCGCGGACTTGGTCTCCAAGCCCATCGTGACCAGCACGACGACCATGCCGTCGCGGCTGAGCTGCTGGCGGTCCTGCAAGACGAGGTTGTCGACGTCGTTGAGCCCGTCGACATAGATGTTGCCGGCGTTGACGTTGTCGCGGCGGACGAGCGAACGCGGTTTGAGTTCGAACACCGCGCCAATCTCGGGGATCGCGATGTTCGATTGCGGTATGCCCAATCTTACCGCCAACTCCTCGTGCTGTTTGAGGTGGCGGTATTCGCCGTGCACGGGGATGAAGAATTGCGGTCTGATCAATCGCAGCATCAATTTGAGCTCTTCCTTGCACGCATGCCCGGAGACGTGCAGCTCGGCGAGCGAGCCGTACATCACCCTTGCGCCGCGGCGGTAGAGGTTGTTGATGACGGTGTAGATCAACTTCTCGTTGCCGGGAATGGGCGAGGACGAGATGACGATGAGGTCTTTGGGACCGATCGCGACCTTGTCGTCGCCGGACGCCATGCGCGTCAGCGCGCTCATTGGCTCGCCCTGCGACCCCGTCGTGATGATGCAGAGCTCCCCGGGCGCGAACTTGCGGATGTCCTCGATGTCGACGATCGTGCCGTTGTCCGCCTTCATGATGCCCAGCTTTACGGCGATCTCGCTGATGTTCTTCATACTTCTGCCGTTGAACGCGACCTTGCGGCGGTACTTTTGGCAGATGTTGATAATCTGTTGGATGCGGTTGACGTTGGACGCGAACGTGGCTATGATGATTCGGCTGTCGGCGTTGCTCTCGACGATGCGTTCGATCGTCTCGCCGACCTTGCGTTCGGACATCGTAAAGCCTTCGCGCTCGATGTTGGTCGACTCGCCCAGCATCAGCTTGACTCCCTCGTCGCCGATCTGCGCGAGTCGCGGCAGGTCTATGCTCTCGCCGTCAATCGGCGTATAGTCCACCTTGAAGTCGCCGGTGAAAAAGATCACCCCGACAGGCGTGCGCACCGCGATCGCATACGCGCCCGAGATGCTGTGCGTGACGGTGACGAACTCCACCTCAAAGCACCCTATCGTGCGTGTTTCGCCGCCCTTGACGGGGACGAACTTGGGCGAATCGATGCCGTGTTCTTTGAACTTGTGCTTGACGAGGGCGAGGGTGAGGTCGCTGCCGTAAATCTTGACCTTGTCCAGCCTGTCCTTGACCAAATAGGGC
>CABKMX010000014.1 GCA_902373595.1 uncultured Christensenellaceae bacterium | reverse complement strand
GACTTCGGTCTGCTGAGTGGCGACGACGTGGCAGCTCTTAATGAGGCCGAGGCTTGTGGCAAAGCTGGGAAGCGGGAAGTCAGCCATCATGTAGCCGAGCGCTTCATAGCCGTTGATTGCGGAGTCATTCGGCTGACCTCCGGAAGAGAGGCGAACGATTGCCAGGTTGAGGTATTGTTCGTCGAAGCCGGGACGGGTCGAGCCCTCATAGACGAAGTAGGAGTCGTTGGCCGGGTCCTGAACCGCACTCAAAACGAACGGGTTGACCAACCCGGCGGCGCTCTCGGTGCCGGGCATCAAGCGAGCGGTTTCGCGGTTCTTCCAGTTGTAGAAGTCGACGAAGCCGGTGAGGTTGAGGGTGCAGAAGTCTGCCGCGCTGCGAATCTTGGTCCAGCCGCAAAGGATGATGCCGGAGACGACGGAGTTGGCAAACACGCTGTTGTTGATATTGAGTTCTGCGCCTCTGACATTGGAGGTTTCGGCAGCGAGCAGAGCATCGGCGCCGTTTCTCATGATGCTGCCGTCCATATTGAATTGCGCCGCGCGCATGTAAGCGTGCTTCTGGCTGTTTTCGGTCAAGCAGTGAGTGACGTTGAACACGGGGAACACTTCGTCCGAGCCGTAAGCGACGAAGAAGGAGCCGTAGGTTTCGAATTGAGTGAGGTCGATGCCGCCGTTCTCATCTTCAACAGGCGTCGCGCCGACAATGTAAAGATCGTTGAGGTTCATCGTGGCCTGCAGATACTCCATCGAGAAGAGGCTTCCGCCGGCGGTGGTCACCGCGCTCGAATCGATTTTGAGCACGTTGCCGTAGATTGTGAGCTCATCGGGATGAGCGACATAGTTTTCGTAGTCAGCGGGAACAAAGTTGATGCTCTTGCCTTCGGTGACGGTCAGCTCGGATTGAATGCAAACTTTGCCGGAGCCCATGGCGGCGGTGTAGAGCTCATCCCAAGTGTCGACGTTGGTGTAGCCATCGAGGACGTGGATGTTGATCTCGTTGACAACGGGAGCGCCGGCGTTGTCGGTGACGGCGGAGCCATCCTCGTTGAGCAAGGTATAGGTCATTCTGGAGTCGCCCGCTTTGAGTGCGGTCAAAGTGGTGCCGCTGATCGTCGCGAGGGTGGTGTCTTCAATCGCGAAATCTTTGGCGTTGGGGATCGCCTTGGTAAGGTCGACGGTGTTGTTCTCGGCGTTTCCGGAGATGTAGCCGACCCTGTAGTCATACAGAGCGAGCTTGGAGTTGTCGAGAACGACGGTGACCGGTTCGTCGTTGCAGCCGGTCATCAGGACGATGGAAGTCACCAATATCGCGAGCACCGCGATCACGGGCAAAATTCTCGTCACAAACTTTTTGGTTTTTGTCATAAAGTCCTCCTTTACGGATGTTGTTCGTGCGATGTAGTCTATGCGCGCTCTGCACGCGCACCATTATTATTATAACATAATGCCGCAAAATGGCAAGAGATTTTTGAATTTTGTAAAATTTTTGTAAGGTCCGCTGCCCAAAGAGTGACGCTCCGAGCGAGACGATCCCCCAAAGCGTTGACAACTTTCGGCGGATGAGTTATTATTATGGAAAAGAGCCGCGACGCGGCAAGAGGTGTAAAATTGGATTTCATGACCGCAAAAGGGGAATTTGCGTTTGAAGGAGAGTATGTCGACGGCGGTCCTTACGGGGACGGCCACATCAACGACACTTACGCATTGACCTACCGCGACGGGGACAAGACGCGCAGATACATACTTCAAAGGATGAACACGCACGTCTTCCCGGACATTCCCACATTGATGCACAACATAGGCGTCGTCACGCGCTATCTCTCTCAAAAGATCGAGGAGAGCGGCGGCGACCCCGAGCGCGAGACGCTGACGCTCGTGCCCACTCGCAGCGGCAAGAACTATCTCGACACGGACGGAGAGTGCTGGCGCGCGTTTTTGTTCATTGAGGGCACGGAGGTCTATCAGCTCGCCGAGAGCGCCGAGATCTTCGGCGACACGGGCAGGGCGTTCGGATTGTTCATCGCGAGGCTGGACGGCTTTGACGCGTCCGTGCTCGGCGAAGTCATCCCCAACTTCCACAACACCGCGGACAGATACGCAAAGTTCGAGGCGGCGGTCAAGGCGAACAAGAGCGGCAGAGCGGACATGGTCAAAGACGAGATCGAGTTCGTCCGCGCGCGTAAAAAATATTGTTCGCGCGTCGTCGACGGCATCGCGGACGGTTCGATACCGTTGAGGGTCACCCACAACGACACCAAACTCAACAACATCCTGTTCGACTCGGCGACAAAGAGGGCGATCTGCGTGATCGACCTCGACACGATCATGCCCGGGTCGTTGCTGTACGACTTCGGCGACGCGGTCAGGTTCGGCTGTTCGACCGCGCTCGAGGACGAGCCCGACCTCGACAAAGTGCACTTCGACATCTCCCTCTACGAGGCGTTTGCAAAGGGCTTCCTCGCCGGCATAGGCGACAAGATCACCGAAAAGGAGACGAAAATGCTGTCGTTCGGTTCGGTGCTGATGACCTATGAGTGCGGCATGCGCTTTTTGACGGACTTCATCGACGGAGACGTCTATTTCAAAACAAAATACGATACGCACAATCTCGTGCGCTGCCATACACAGTTCAAACTCGTGAGCGAGATGGAAGGCAGGCTTGCGGAGATGGACGCCATCGCCGCGCGCTATCGCAAAGCATAAACGGAGGCATTGACATCATGAAAGTTTTGGTTACGGGCGGAGCCGGCTACATCGGCTCGCACACCACGGTCGATCTGCTCGACAACGACTTCGAGGTCGTCGTCGTAGACAACTTCGCCAACAGCAAGCCCACGGTGCTCGACCGCGTGCGCAAGATCACCGGCAAAGAGTTCGCGTTCTATCGCGCGGACGTCTGCGACAAAGAGGCGATGGAAGGCATCTTCAAGGCGGAAAAACCGGACGCGGTCATTCACTTCGCCGGACTCAAAGCCGTTGGTGAGTCGGTGCAAAAACCGCTCGAATATTACACCAACAACCTCGTCAGCACCCTCGTGCTCTTGGCGGTGATGAGAGAATACGGCTGCAAGAATTTCGTGTTCTCGTCGTCGGCGACCGTCTACGGTCAGCCCAAGAGCGTGCCCATCAAAGAGGATTTCCCGCTGTCTACGACCAACCCGTACGGCACGACCAAATTGATGATCGAGGACATCCTGCGCGACGTCTACAAGGCGGACAAGACGATGAATATCGCGATTTTGCGCTACTTCAACCCCATCGGCGCGCACAAGAGCGGACTCATCGGCGAGGACCCCAACGGCATCCCCAACAACCTTGTGCCCTACATCACGCAGGTCGCGATCGGCAAGCTCAAACAGCTCAACGTGTTCGGCAACGACTATCCGACCGAGGACGGCACGGGCGTCAGGGACTACATCCATGTGCTCGACCTTGCGAGAGGACACTTGCTCGCGCTCAACAAACTTGCGGAGGGCAGCGGTCTTGTGACCTACAACCTCGGCACGGGCAAGGGGTACAGCGTGCTTCAGATTGTCAAGGCGTTCGAGAAGGCGAGCGGCAAGGCGATCCCCTACGTCATCGCTCCGAGGCGCCCCGGCGACATCGCCGAGTGCTATGCGGACAGCTCGCTCGCAAAGAAAGAGATCGGCTTTGAGTGCAGATACGACCTCAAAGACATGTGCGAAGACAGCTGGAGATGGCAGGTCAACAACCCCAACGGCTACGACGACTGAGCGCGGCGCAGCTGCGATAATGTGCGGATAACAGACACAGATACGAAAATAATAGAGAAGAGGAACATCGCCGCAAAGGTATGGCGGGACTAGGAAGATGAAGAAGGTCAAAATCAAGATCAAGAAGGAGGCGTACAGCATACGCACGCTCCGCGAATGGGCGATGCTCATCACGGACACGCTCATGGTTTGCGTATGCTATATGGGATCGGTCATTCTCGGTCAGGCATACATCATAGGCACCGAGATCATCGTCAACGCCTTCAAGGCGCTGCCGGTCGCCGCGGTCTTGTTCGTCATCTGCCTTTGGGCGTTCAGGGTCAACAAGGTCGTGTGGCGTTATGCTCGCGGCAAGGACTATCTGCGTATCGTCGGCGCGACGCTTGTCGCCACCGTGCTCCTTGCGATCCTCGACCAGGCGTTTTTGCATTGGCTTTCGGGCAAGATGCCCATCGTCGAGGACTTGGAGCAGCTCGGCGAAAACCTCAAAGCCTACCCCGTATACTTCAACATCTTCTTTTCGACCACGGGCGTAATCATCGTCTCGCGCCTCATATACGAGATGGTCTACGCGCGCCTGCGCGACAGAGCGTTGCCGCGACAGAAAAAGCGCACCATGATCATCGGCGCCGGCTTCACCGCCAGCGCGATTTTGGAGGAGCTGTCGCGCGGCAGCAGCATCTACAATCCCGTCTGTCTCGTCGACGACGATCCGGACAAGCTCGGCCGCATCATCGGCGACGTCGAGGTCGTCGGTACGACAAAAGAGATCCCCAGACTCGTGCGTAAAAACGACGTCAGCACGATTATCTTTGCGATTCCTTCCATAGACCCGAAGACTCGCCAATCCATCTTGTCGCTGTGCATGCAGACCGGCTGCCAGCTCAAGGTATTGCCCTATATGAGCGAGATGATCAACAATGTCGACCTCGTCGGGCAGGCGCGCGATATCAATATCGGAGACCTTCTCGGCAGAGAGCAAATCTCGTTCAACGACAAGGGCGTCAAGGGATATATCCAAGACAAGGTGTGCTTGATTACGGGCGGAGGCGGTTCGATTGGAAGCGAGCTCGTGCGGCAGATTGCAAAGTTCAATCCGCGCCGGATAATCATCCTCGACATATACGAAAATTGCGCGTATGAGATACAGCAGGAGATGAAGCGCAACTACGGCGACGCCGTCGACCTCAACGTCGAGATTGCGTCCGTCACGGACGAGGGCAAGATGCGCGACCTGTTCGAGGAATATCATCCGCAAATCGTCTTCCACGCCGCCGCGCACAAACACGTGCCGCTGATGGAGACCAACCCCGAAGAGGCGGTCAAAAACAACGTGTTCGGCACGCTCAACGTCGTCAGGCTTTCGTACGAATACAAAGTCGGCAAGTTCATCATGATCTCCACCGACAAGGCGGTCAACCCCACCAACGTCATGGGTGCGACAAAGCGCTGCTGCGAAGAGATTATCGAGACCATGCACCAGCTTTACGGCAATTCGGTCACCGAGTTCGCCGCGGTCAGGTTCGGCAACGTGCTCGGCTCCAACGGGTCGGTGATACCGCTGTTCAAAGAGCAAATAAAAAAGGGCGGTCCCGTCACCGTCACTCACCCCGAAATCATCAGATACTTCATGACGATTCCCGAGGCGGTCAGCCTCGTGCTGCAAGCCGGCGCGTACGCTCACGGCGGCGAAATCTTCGTGCTCGATATGGGCGAGCCGGTCAAGATTGTAACTCTCGCCGAGAACATGATCAAGATGATGGGCTATACGCCCTATGAGGACATTCAAATCAAGTTCACGGGACTTCGTCCCGGCGAAAAGCTGTACGAAGAGCTGTTGATGAAAGAGGAAGGCTTGCGCAAGACGGACAACAACAAGATCTTCATCGGCAAGCAGGTGCACATCGACGCAG
Organism: uncultured Christensenellaceae bacterium; assembly: GCA_902373595.1. Taxonomy (GTDB): domain Bacteria; phylum Bacillota; class Clostridia; order Christensenellales; family UBA3700; genus Ornithoclostridium; species Ornithoclostridium faecigallinarum. The sequence goes on along the minus strand of CABKMX010000014.1, from coordinate 5,272 downwards.
ACAAGTTCATCGCCGAGATCGAGAAAATGCGCGGCATATGCGCGTCCAACGACAAACAGGCGGTCGTCGATCAGCTCAAAGTGCTCGTGCCGACCTTTCATCACGACACCGTCTACTTTGAGCAGATGATGAAGAAGGACGCTCAATATCAAAAGGAGTACGCCGAAAAGGTCAAGGCGGAAGAGGAGAAGGCGAGCAAAGAGACGGACGCCGGCAAACAGGCGCCCGCGCAAGAGAGCGACGGCAAGCCCGAGCCGCTCAAAGAAGCGGTCCCCGAAAAGATTGAGCCCGAACAATCCGCCGAAGACGGCAAAGAGAAAAAGCCCAAAGAAAAGGCTGAAAAGCCCAAAAGCAGCGGCAAAAAACAGAGCGCAAAACGCAAATAAAAAACGACGGCTTCGCAAAACGCGAGGCCGTTTTTATGCGTAAAAGCAAGTCAAAAATCAGTGGCTGCGCGTCGGGCGCAAGCCTTTGGGATAGTGATTTTTGATTGTGCCGTCCGAGCCTTTGCCCCAGCCCAGCGAACAGCCGCTCGCCGCAACCAAACACCAGCCGCGCGCGTCGCTCTCGAGCGTCGCGCCGAACAGATAGTCGCGCGCTGCGCGGCTGTCGTGCGGTAGATTGAGTACATTTGTCGCGTCGTCCGCCGAGAGTGCGGCGGCGAGCGAGTGCGAGGGGTCGAGTCTGCCCTTGACGACGTCGCCCAGCCTCAAGCCCGAGCGCAAGGTCTTGAGCCCGGACAGGTCGGGACAGCATTCCGGAAGCATGACGAGGGAGTCGCCGAACGCCGCGTTGGGGGCAATCGACGTTGTTTTGAGAGCGCTTTTCGCAAAGTCGTCCCAGACGCGCGCCATCGCGCGGGGGACGGAATATCTCGCTCTCGGCAGAGAGATGTCGTCGCCGTCCGTCTTGCGCATCAGCGCGCAGAAGTGCCCGTTGCCGCGCGCAAGGTGAGGCATGACGCGCACGCACTTCGACGCGACGGCTTTCGGCACGAAGTCGGCAAGACGAGGCTGCGGAATCGCGGTGCGAAGTTTGACAAGTTCGAACTCGGGATGAGAGCGCAAAAAGTCTTCGACTTGCAATTCGTTCTCTTCGGGGGCGAAGGTGCAGGTGCTGTAACAGAGCACGCCGCCCGATTTGAGCATTGCGGCGGCGCTGTCCAAGATTGCCTTTTGGCGCGCCGCGCATATCGTCGGAGAGTCCGCCGTCCATTCGGCGCGTGCGTTAGGATCTTTGGCGAACATGCCTTCGCCCGAGCAGGGCGCGTCGACCAAGATCTTGTCGAACGCGGAAGGAAAGCGCGTCTGCAGCCGCGGCACGCTCTCGTTGAGCACGACCGCATTGCGCACTCCGAGCCTCTCGATGTTGCGCGACAAAATCGCGGCTCGAGAGGGGACGACCTCGTTGCAGACGAGCAGTCCTTCGCCTCTCATCGCGGCGGCGAGCTGACCGCTCTTACCCCCCGGAGCGGCGCACAGGTCGAGGACGAGTTCGCCGGGGCGCGCGTCGAGCAGAGTTGCCGGAAGCATTGCGCTCGCCTCTTGGATGTAGTACGCTCCGCCTTCGTGAAGCGCCGTCTTGCCGGCGGCGAACTCCTCGGGGTAGTAGCGGCCGTCCGCACACCATTCGACAGGGTCGAGCGGCACGCCGAGCAGCGTTTCGAGCCGCGCCGGCGTCATTTTCAAGGTGTTTACTCTCAGCGACGGAGCGCACGCCGAGGCGCGCAAGAACGCCTCCCACTCGTCGGGAAGAAGGCGTTTTATGCGTTCGGTGTATGCATCGTATTTCGTCATAGTTTTTTCGTGCCCGTGTGCGTCAATCCAACTTTATCGCAATCGGCGAATGCGCCTTGTATTTGAACAGATACTTGAATCCCGCCGCTTTGAGCGCCTCGCAGACAAGGTCGAAATTGCGCGCAATATTCTCGGGAGCGTGGGCGTCCGAGCCGAATGTCACCAGCTCGCCGCCAAGTTCACGGTAGCGGCGCAGAGTGTCCGGTTCGGGCAAAAAGTCCAGCCCCGTCCCTTCGGCGTGGCTGTTGAGCTCGAGCGCTTTGCCCTTTGCAATCAGCTTGCGCAAGATCTCGTCGAGCAGGTCGGAGTAGTCGGCGTAGCGCATCACTTTGTCCTCATACGGAGCCTTGCGTATCACATAGCCTATGTGGCCGATGACGTCGTAATCGTACGGCGCGTCCACGCTCGCGGACACGTCTTGAAGGTATTCGGTGTACGCTTCGCGCCGGGTGCGCTTGTCGAAGAAGGGCGCGAAGTAGCAGTCCTCGCCCGATACGAGGTGGACGGAGTTGATGATGATGTCCGTCTCGTATTGCTTGTTTATCTCGATGTAAAGAGGGTCGGCGGCGGCAAGCCAGCCGTATTCTATCCCGACGGCGACGTCGAGTCTGCCGCGGTATTCGTCGCGCAGGCGCACGATTTCTTCAAAGCGGCGAGGAAGGTCGATTTGGCGGATATATTCGTAGCCGGGCAAGACCTCGCAGTCCTTGTCGCAGTGGTCGGTGATCGCAAAATAGGACAGCCCTTTGGCGAGCGCACTCTCGATCATATCGCGCGCCGGAGCCGTGCTGTCGTGGGAAAAGTCGCAATGAGTATGGCAATCGATGATTTCTTTCATGCCTACAGTTTACAACTTCGGCGCGGCGGATGTCAATCGTATGCGGGCGCGCGTTGACAAACGCCGTTCCCTGGGTGTACAATATCGCTATGACGCATTTGGGCAACGATTGGGATCAAAAGCTCGCCGCGGAGACGTCGAGCGAATATATGGCGAAACTGCGCGACTTTTTGCGCGAAGAGTACCGCAACGGCAGGGTATATCCGCCGATGAAGGAAATCTTGGCGGCGTTCGAGTATTCTTCGTATGACGATACCGAGGTCGTCATCTTGGGTCAGGACCCCTATCACGGCGCGGGGCAAGCCAACGGCTTGTGCTTTTCGGTCGGCGAGGGGATTGCGTGTCCGCCGTCGCTCGTCAACATCTACAAGGCGTTGCAATACGACCTCGGGATAGAGCCTACGAGCTGCGGCGACTTGCGCGGCTGGGCGAAGCAGGGCGTGCTGCTGCTCAACAGCGTGCTTACGGTGCGCGAGGGCAGACCGCAAAGCCATGCCGGCAAGGGCTGGGAGAGGTTCACCGACGCGGTCGTCGCTATGCTCGCGGCGCGGAAAAAGCCGCTTGTGTTCATGCTTTGGGGCGGCTATGCCAAGCGCAAGGGCGCGATGATAGACAAGTCTCGACACCTCGTACTCGAGAGCGTGCACCCGAGCCCGCTGTCGTTCTATCAGGGCTTTTTGGAGTGCCGCCACTTCTCCAAGGCGAACGAGTTTTTGACCGCACACGGCATGCGCCCGATTGACTGGTCAAAGCGTTCGCTCGCCGAATACGAGGCGGCGACAAGGCAGGGATAACCGCATACAGGTCAAGATTTTTCGGACGAACGGCGGTTTTGCGGCGGCGCCAAAGCGTCGTTCTTCGTGTCGGTCGGAGCGGTGAAATCCGTCGAAGACCGACGTCGATACAATCAAAAGGCGTTTCGAGAAGAGGCTCGGACGCAGAAACGGAACCGCACGGGACGGCGGTTTTTTGTATTTTGAGCCGCATTTGTCCGCGTAAGCGTAATTTTTGCGCAAAAAACGTTTGCCAATTCGCGGGCGGTATATTATAATGTATATACTTGTGAAATATTCGCAGACGCATATACAGGAGTAAAATATGACGAAAGCATTCAAAAAAGTTTTGATAGCGGCGCTGCTCATCTGCATGGTGGCGGCTCTTGCCGCATGCGGTCAAAGCTTTGAATGGGGCCCCGTTGAGGGCGGCGACGCAAACGCCGTCGTCGAGAACAACGGCTCCCTTGCGGTCAAGCAGGGGGATTGGCTCTACTACATCAACGGTCACGACAGCACCGACAACATCACCGCGCCGTCCGACAACTACTTCGGCAAAGCGTCCGTCAAGGGCAGCATCATGAAGAGCAAAATCGGCGAGGACGGGACGTTGACCGACACCGCGGTGGTCGTCCCCAAGATGTTCATGACCTCGTACGCCTCGGGCGGCATCTATCTCTTCGGCGAGTGGATCTACTATGTCTCTCCGACGACCAAGACCGACCGTGACGGCGTCGTTCAGGTCGATTTCCTCGAATACTACCGCACCAAGATTGACGGCACCGGCACTCAGCTGATTACGATGGTTGAGGGCGCGACCGTCAACTACGTGTTCACCCCGAACGCGCTCATCTACTACAACAGCGGCACGCTCTACAAGGTCGGCTACACCGCGTCCGCGGTGGACAAGGCGGCGACCGTGATTGACGACAACATCTCGGCGGTCACCTTCCACCACAACGACACTTACGACCCCAACGCCTCCGAGGGCAGCGTCAAGGACTACGTCTTCTACACCAAGACGTCCGATTCCGAAGAGGGCAATGTTTACGGCAACGAGCTGTACGCGACCAACGGCGGCGAGCCGATCAAGTTGATTGACGCGACGACGTGGGGCAAGGACGGCGCGGTCGGAGACAGAGAGAATCAATACACAATCTCCGTGCTCTCGGTCGGCGACGATGCGGACGGCGTGACGCTCTACTACACCAGGACCGCAGCGGCCGGCGTGGACTCGAGCGCGCGCACCTACGGTATCAAGTTCACCGGCGCGGCTCCGTCGTTTGACAAGACCAAAGAGGTCAAACTCGCCGAGTCTTCGCTGTCGGGCATCATCCACATCGGGCTCGACAACGGCGCGGCTGTGCTCTCGTCCAACGTGTTCACCGTCTACAAGCCAATCGCCGCGGACGGCGTGCAGGTCACAATCGACGCCGAGGACTATGCGTTGTCCGGCTCCGCGACCGTGCTCGAGTATGACGTCGCGAGCGACACGCTCTACTACATCGTCTCCAACAACCTCTATGTCGCAACGGGACTTCTCGCCAAGGCGAACGACGCTGCCGCCCCGATGCCGGAGGCGCACCGCGTCAGCGCGGACGCAATCAGCACTTCGTGGCTCGTCCCGACGATTGTAGACGGAGCGCTGTACTACATCGACAACACCTACAGCTACACCTTCCGCATGGACATCCCCGCGACATTTATGGAGGACGGCATTGATGACGTCTCCGAGGGCAAGATGGCAAGCGGATATGAGGAATCCGACAAGACCGAGGACGGCACGATCCCCAAGTTCATGACGGACGCGGACAAGGAGACCTACATCACCAACAATCCCGCTCCCGAAGAGGAGTAACCAAGAC
>CABKMX010000013.1 GCA_902373595.1 uncultured Christensenellaceae bacterium | reverse complement strand
GCAACAATCTCATAAAATCGCTGAACAAAGCGGCATCGGTCGGCTCAAACATCATCCATTTGCCGTCGTGGAATGTCTGCGCTTTGTCGTAAACGGTTTGCGTTTCCTTTGAATAGCAATCTCGTTCTTCTTCAAATTTTGTCCTTTCGTCTTTACCGAAGATGACCATAAACCCGATACAGTTTTCCCGCGCATAGAGCGAGCATAGCGTTTTTCCGCCGCGGCGGTACTTGTATTCATACTTCCATGCTTTGCCGCCATTATTCCATATATGTTCCATATCATAGCTTTCATCGATCAAAGCAATTAAACTATCCCATATTTCGTATAAAGATTTTCCGACCAGATTTGTCAATTCTTCCGCGGTTGGTACTGTATCAAGCATGACGACCTCCTTATGAACTTTTCTTTAATTATACCATATTAAAGATGACAACAGCAAGTCATCTTATAAAAAGCGCGACAGACTTGCCGAGCTTTTATGTTAATTCAATTCTTTTATCGCCTTTTTAGGAGCGTCGGTGGGGGTGCAATGCCGCCATAAACTACGGGCGCGAAAATTTGCTTGGTTATTTGATCCGGCAATGCTTGCGACGCGCCGTTCCTCGAGTTGTCGGGCGCGTGCGGTTTTTTTGCCAAGCGGCGGGTGCAGTACGGTTTTGCATGGGTTTGGCAAGTTATTGAAGTTTGCAACACTTGTCGCAACTGTAGTGTTCGTCGCGAGAAAGGATATATTTCTCTTTCTCAAGGTCATAGAAGTCGAGCAACCTTTTTGTCTCTTCTTCCGTAATGCAGCGGTCAAGATACAAAAGATATTGTCCTCGCTTTACGTCGAACAGCAGTCTGCCGCGCGGATATGTCGCAAAATCCGCGTACGGGAACCGATTTTTGCTCAATTTGTCCCACATGTCAAAATGCGAATGAGGATAGTCGATAAAATCGCCCTGTTTTTGCTCTTCAAAGATATAATCATATCTGTCCGCGATCATTTCGCCGCGGACAAACCAAAATATCCCCGTCTTGATCGTCATCTTATACCTCTCCGTGTACGAATATTGTTTCTTTCGGACCGACCGCTTTAATGAGTTTTTGAATTGCGTCGCCGTCGGCATGTCCGGACGTATGCAAAGTGTAAATCGGACAATTCCGCCGTTCAAAGATCCCGAGCAGTCGTTTTATATCCTCTTTTTCGCGGTAGCCGCTCCACTCACAATCCATAAATACTAACATCATATTTCAAACAAAAAGTCAAGCATTTTCGTCGACAATGTGGATTATGCATCTCGCGAAGCGAAAACAGCGTCCGTAAGAATTGAGATTTAGCAAATAACGGTATCGCGTTTTGAGAGAAGGAATACGGGCATATGCGTGAAAAGCGCGTGTCCGTACTTTTTGTTGTTGGGGAAAGCGGAGCGAGGCGGAGGGTGAAATTTTTACGAAAGCGGTCTATATCCGGGGCGATTCGGCGGAGTATTATGTAAGTTTGACCTATGACAAAGATTGCGTGCTCTCGACGCCCGAGGGCGGTACGCTCATCGCCGGATACAATCAATTCGCGAGCGTGAACGGCGTCGCCGCGCGATCGTCACTCACAAGATACGCTCGGTCGAAAAGAGAGGCGGCGAGACGCTCTACCATACCTACGGCGTCGCAAACGGCTTCGACGATCCCACTCCCGTGCCGGCAGGCAATGTGCTCGGAGTGTACGAATTCCGCATAGCGGGGCTTGACAACTTCTTGCGTTTATACGCACTCCCGCCGGCTATGTCGTGCTGGTCCTGCTGCCGTTCGTCTTGCTCATCGCGCTCAACGTCGGCAAGCTGGTCAAGTCGATCAAACAATACCGCTCCGAAAAGAGGGCGGAGAGGGAAGAGTTCGCTGCGCAGCAAAGGCAGGAGAGAGAACGTATCGCCGAACAGGCGCGCGCCGACCGCGAAGAGGTCGAAAGGCTCAAAGAGGAGCTGAGACGGCTCAAAGAATGCCCCGACCGGGAGGGCGGTCCGAACGACAGCGAACAATGATCCATCGGGGGACGCCGAAATTTCGGCGTCCCCCTCTTTGCTTTGTTGACTATGCGCGCGCGCTGTGATAAACTTGTGTAAAGGAGTATTTTATGAAAGAGATCAAGACGGTAGCGCTGATCGCGCACGACAACAAAAAAGCGGAGATGGTAGCCTGGTCGATGAAGAACAAAGACCTGCTCGCGAAATATCAGCTTTGCGGCACCGGCACCACCTCAAAACTCGTCGCCGAATCGACGGGACTCAACGTGTACCGCTATCTGTCCGGCCCGCTCGGCGGAGACCAGCAGATTGGCGCAAAGATCGCCGAGGGACAGATCGACGTCGTCATCTTCTTTTGGGATCCGCTGTCCATGCAGCCCCACGACCCCGACGTCAAGGCGCTGCTGCGCATCGCCGCGCTCTATGACGTCCCGATCGCGACCAACAAGGCGACAGCCGACTTTGTGCTGTCGTCGCCGCTGATGCGCTGAGATGCCGCGCTTTGTCTGCATAGGCGACATCACTCGATGCCGAGTCGACGCGATCGTCAACGCCGCCAACAACTCCCTGCTGGGCGGAGGAGGCGTGGACGGGGCGATACACCGCGCCGCCGGAGAGGAACTGCTCGCCGAATGCCGCGCGCTGGGCGGCTGCGAAACGGGCGACGCAAAGGTCACAAAGGGGTACCGCCTGCCGGCAAAATACGTCATCCATACGGTGGGTCCGATCTGGCACGGCGGCGGCTTCGGCGAAGAGGAGCTGCTGAGAAGCTGCTACCGCAAAAGCCTTGCGATCGTCAGGGAGGCGGGGCTCAAAAGCGTCGCGTTCCCGCTCATCTCCGCAGGTGTGTACGGCTACCCAAAACGAGACGCGTTCCGCATCGCCGCCGAGGAGATAGACGAATTTTTGAAGAGCTATGAAGCGGACGTATATGTCGTGCTGTTCGGCGGCGGAGCGTTGATCGCAGGCGACGTCGGAGAGACGACCGAAATGCCGCAATAGACAAAACACGCCCTTTACAAACACGGGCACGAAAAAATTGACGAGGGAAACATGATATCCGAGCCATTCAAACTCTTCTCAAAGGACCGCGGTCCTGTCAACAACTACCGCATCCCGTCCATCATCACGGCGGACGACGGCACGGTCATCGCCTGCGCCGACGCGCGCCTGTACGGCGGCAGCGACAACCCCAACCGCATAGAAAAGGTGATCTGCCGCTCGTTCGACAACGGCGAGTCGTGGACGGACATGCACTTTGCGGTCAAGGAGTGCGGCGAGGACATTGCCCACTCGTCGGCGGCGATTGACCCCTGCCTCGTCTTCGACCGACAAAAGGGCACGCTGCTGATGCTGTACAGCCACACCCCCGCCGGCGTCGGCATCCTCAACAGCCGCCGCGGCACCGGTTTTGACAAAAAGGGCAGACAGATCGTCATGCACGGCAAGCGCAGGCTCGCGCTCGGCGAGGACGGCAGACTTTGGGACAAAGACCTCGCGACCGAGTACCGCGTCGACGAAAACTTCGACGTGCGCGTCGGCGAGAAAAAGGTCGGCAACATACGCACCGGAGAGGGCGGCTTCACCGAATACCGCACCTCGTATATGTACCTCGCCAAGAGCTTTGACAACGGCGTCACCTGGACAAAGCCCGAGTGCATCTCTACGCAGGTCAAAGACGAGTATATGTGCTTCATCGGCGCGGGCCCCGGCGTCGGCGTGCAGCTGACCGAGGGCGAGCACAAGGGACGTATCGTCGTGCCGATATACTTCACTCCGCGCTTTTGGCCGCTGATGGAGTGCGCGGCGTGCATTTTCAGCGACGACGGCGGCAACACCTGGACGCGAGGCGGAGTCATGGGCGAAAACCGCAAACGTCTCGGGCTGTTCAAGGTCGGGCACAAGTTCATCGCCGACGGCGAGCGCACGAGCGAGGCGCAGATCGTCACGCTGCCGGGCGGAGGTCTCAAGGCGTTTGTCCGCAACCACTCGAGCCGCCGTGAGGTCGCGGTCGCGACCAGCCGCGACGGTGGCGTCACCTGGGAAGACTTCCACTATGTCGGAATCCCCCAGCCCGTTTGCCAAATCGCCGCGCTCAACGTCATGGACGGCGACCGCGAGGCGACGCTCGTGCTCAACGCCGCCAGCAAAACCAAGAGAGAAAACGGCGTCATACGCATCTCTTACGACTACGGCGAAACGTTCGCCCACTCGCTCAAAATCAAGGACGGCGAGTTCGTCTACAGCTGTATGACGCAGATGAAGGACGGCTCAATCGGCGTGCTGTTCGAGGGCAGTACGATGCACGAGACCGTCGACTTTTTGAAACTCACATTGGACGACATCAAGGCGTCCGAGGAGAAGATATAATGGCTCATCTCAACAGGGGACTCATAGTCTCGTGCCAAGCCGTCAAGGGCGAACCGCTCTACGGTCTCGGCATCATGAAGTACATGGCGCGCGCCGCCGTCAGGGGCGGAGCCGTCGGCATCAGGGCGAATTACGTCAGTGACATTCTCGACATCCGCAGCGAAGTCGACGTGCCCATCATCGCAATCATCAAGGCGGAGTATCCGGACAGCGAAGTCTATATCACTCCGACCAAAAAAGAGGTCGACGACCTCATCGGGTGCGGGGCAAAGGTCATCGCGCTCGACGCGACGCTGCGCAAACGCCCCGGCGGAGTCACGCTCGAAGAACTCGTCAAGTATATCCGCCAAAAGGCGCCCGACGTCGAAATCATGGCGGATTGCAGCGACTTCGACGAGGCGGCGAATGCCGTCAAACTCGGCTTTGACTATGTCGGCACCACGCTGCGCGGCTATACCGCGTACACCAAGGGCATTGCCCTCCCCGACGTCGAGTTCATAGGAAAGCTCGTCGAGAGCTTCCCCGATACGAAAATCATCGCCGAGGGCGGCATTTGGGAGAGAGGGCAGCTGGAAAAAGTGTGGGCGAAGGGCGTGTACGCCGTCGTCATCGGCAGCGCAATCACCCGTCCGATGGACATCACCAAACGCTTCGCGGAGGTCATTTCCAAATGAAAATCGCTTGTCTCGATATCGGCGGTACGTCAATCAAAAGGCTTTGCGTGGACGCGGAAAAGGGGATGCGTATCAACGACTATGAGCCGCTGGGCTTCGACTCCGCTCCCACACGCGCGGCGGAAGGATTCGAGGCAATCAAAAGCGCAATCTATGAGAGCATTTCGACTTTGATCGACACCTACGGCTGCGAGGCTATCGCCATCTCCTCCGCCGGCAACGTCGACTGGGACAGCGGCTTCATCACCTATGCGACCAAAACGCTGCCCGGATTCACCGGCTATGACATCGTCGGCGACATCAAGGAAAAATTTCACTTGCCGACAAGGGCAATCAACGACGCCGCAGCCGCGCTCGTCGCCGAACACTATGCCGGCAACCATAAAAAGGAAAGAGAGGCGATGCTGACAATCGGCACCGGCCTCGGAAGCGCGCTCATCAACGGAAGAGCCCTCAACGCCTCAAGCATCGTCGACCTCAATATCGGTCACTATTGCTACGACGAGGAGGGACCGCTGTGCACCTGCGGAAGACGCGGCTGCCTCGAACTCTACGCGTCGGCGACCGCGCTCAAAAAGACGAGCGGTACGGACGACCTCGAGGCGGTGTTCAACCATTACGTCACCTATCACGACGCCGTGGAATCCTTCATCAGGGCGATGGTCGTCGCCGTCAAGCTGGCGGTCGACCGCGGCGCCCAACGAATCATCGTCGGCGGCGGCGTGTCGCAGGTCTCGGGCTGGTGGGGCGGTTTCCATTGCAGGTTCCTTTGCGAAATCTCGGCAATGCTCAGAAGGGCGCAGCTCGGCAACCGCGCCGGAGCGCTCGGCGCAGCATACGCCGCGCTCAACGGTAAATTCAAAAAACAATAACTCTTGACGGAGGCATAAATTTTATGTACGACAAAGAAAAGTTCAAGGGCATTTTGCCCGCGCTTCTGACCCCGTTCGACAAGAACGATAAGGTCAGCAAAAAATCGGTCGAGAAACTCATTCGATATAACCTCAAAAAAGGGGTAAACGGCTTCTATGTCGGCGGCTCCACGGGCGAGGGACTGCTGCTCACCAAAGAGGAGAGAGAAACGCTGTTCGAGTATGCCGCCGAAGCCAACAACGGCAAGTCCACGATGATTGCCCACGTCGGCACCGTCTGCACCGAACACGCGATCGAGATGGCGAAAAACGCCGAAAAACTCGGTTATGACGCAATCAGCGCGGTCGCGCCCTACTACTACGCCTTCACCCCCGAACAGCGCAAACAATACTACTACGACATCGCCGACGCGACGAGCCTGCCGATGATCGTCTACAACTTCCCGGCGGCGAACGGCTTCAACCTCGACAAGGGCACAGCCGAAGAGATGTTCGCCCACACCGACAAGTTCATCGGTATCAAGCACACCACCTCCGACCTGTTCGCGCTCGAACAGTTCAAGACGATGAAGGCGAAACCCATCGTCTACAACGGCTTTGACGAAATGCTGATCGGCGGTCTCGCGATGGGCGCGGACGGCGGTATCGGCAGCACCTACAACTTCATGGCGGAGAAGTTCATCACCATCTACCGCTCTTTCGTCAACAACGACGTAAAGACGGCTTGCGCGACTCAATACGAGGTCAACGAGATCATCGCTCAGCTGATTAAGTACGGCGTGTTCGCGTCCGAAAAGTATATCTTGGAGTGCCTCGGCATAGAGATGGGCGACTGCCGCAGACCCTTCCTGCCGCTGTCCGAAGAGGGCAAGAAGGCGATGAAGGAAATCGCAAAACAATTCGAAAAAGCGGAATAAAACAGGGGAGAGCGGCAGCTCTCCCCAATCGGAACAAATCGTATGTGAAGGCGGCGTTGCGAAAAGTCAGTCGTCCGCGCCGGCAAAATATTCGTGCGGCGCGAGCGTGCGCCTGCCGGAAAACGAAATCTCGAAGTCGGACGGAGAGAGGGGCTGCCCGTCGATCGCGGCAAGGAATTTCGCCGCAAGCTCGAGCGTGCGCGCGTGCGCCCTCTCCAATATGGAATCGACCGAAAGGTCGAGCGGAGACGAGTCGTCCTCGCCGACAACAGACGGATAGGGGCGACGCTCCGCATTCATATAGTCTATCCCCCGATCGAGCGGCGGAGTGACGAAGCCGTAGATGTAGTTGGGCTTGCCTATCAGCGCGCCCGCAGCCTTTACGACGAGACATGCCGGCGAGTAGACGTTGTCGAACACGCTCTGGTAGGTCGCCATACGTTTTTGGGCGGAGTAGAGCTTGTCAAACGGCAGCTCTTTGCCGATCGCCTTGCAGACCTCGGAAAGACATGCGGCCGTCGCCGCGCGCGACGCGTCGGTGAAGGGCAGCACCTCTTTGGCGTGAAAACGCGCCCCGTCCCCTCTGTCGCGCAGGAAGAGAATGCGGTCGATCGCCGACTCCTGCAACATGTGCAGCGACGGAAAGAGGTCGGGTTTGAAGAAGCGGCGCATATAGTTCGCCGCGTCGTGAGTCATCAGCGGATGTATCTCTCTGTCCACGCAATAGTGGGAGACATAGCCGAGACAGTAGGCGGCAAAGTCCGCGCTGCCGGTGGACGCGCAAAGCCGCGCGAGAGCGCAAAATTGCTCGTATACCGCGCAGGTGTGAACGCGCCCTGCCGTGCCGCGGTATTTGCCGAAGACGTAAAAGAGCAGGTCGGGCCCCTGCGCACCGGCGAGATAGATCTCGCGTCTGCCGTCTACGAGTCCGCGACCCTTGTCGCTCAAATCGTTTGCCGCGCGAAGCGCGCAGCGGTAGTGAGTGTAGTAGGATGCCATAACAATGAAATTATAACATGTTCGCGCCGTCAATGCAAACGGGCGGCGCGCGGAGGAAAATGAAATATCTCTTTTTCGATACCGAATGCGCGAATTGCTTTGACAAGACGGGCAAATTGTTCAGCATAGGCTTTGTGCTGACCGATGAAAATTTCAACGTCTTGGAGCCGCGCGAGGACATCCTCATAAACCCGGACGCGCAGTTCGACTGGTACGTCGTCCGCAAGATGATGGCGTACGACTGCCGCATCTTCAAGACAAAACCCAAGTTCGACGGCATATTTCCGAGATTGGCCGAGTTGCTCGACGGAGCGGTTGCGGTGGGATTCAACACCGCCGCGGACGTCGTCTATCTGCTGGACGAGTGCAATCGATACCACATCGAGCCGCCCAAGATACGCTTTTTCGACGTGCAGCTCTGGGAACAAAAACTGTCCGAACGCCAAAACGTGTGCAGGCTCGCCGCAGCGTACGAGACGTGGTGCGGAATGGAGGCGCACGACGCCCACCGCAGCGATATGGACGCCGAGATGACGATGAACGTCGCAAAGGCGATGTGCGCGCGCATGGGAATCAATATGGACGAGGCTGTCGCCGCCAACCCCGACTTTCAGGGCGAGACGCAGGGATTTTATTATGCGTACAGCACAGAGGAGATGCGCGATTCGCGGGACAAGACTCCGCGCCCGCACTACCGCAAGGTCAAGCCGGGCCAAGAGAATTTCTGCCTGCGCGGCAGCCGCAACTACGAGATGTTCATGCGCTTTGCCGAGGACATCAACAAGCGCAACGACGGCAAAAAGGTCTGCCTTTCGGACAACCTCGAGAGCTTTGATTACGACAGGGCGATGAGGGCGCTGACCCGTATCGACGCCGCCGGCATGGGGTATACGTTCAAGCCCTCCGAGGCGGCGGTCTATGTGTCGCTGGCGCGCGAGGACGAGACGGGCAAGACGCGCAAGTGCTCCAAGTTCAACCGCTCGAGAAGGCTCGCAAAAGAGGGCGCAATCGAGATGATGACCGCAGACGAGTTCGAAAAGGCCTATCCCCTGCCCGAGGGGGCAAACCTCGACTGGGACCGCTTCGACAAGCCCGAGTTCGCGCGGGAAGTCAAACGCAAAAAACGCAAGAGACGCAAAAACAACGATCCGACAAAACAGGGCTCTCACCGTTGACAAAGCGAAAAAGACGTGATAGAATGAAGATGTAGATTTGGGCGGCAAAACCGTGCGGTTTTGCCGCCCAAAGTATATCAAAAAGGAGGATCTTTATGGCAAAGAGGAAAGCTAAAAAGCGCATTTCGACATTGACGATCGTCATGCTGGTCGTCGCTCTCGTCGGCGCGGCGCTCGCCGTCGTCGGCCTGTTCACCGATTGGACGCACCAACAGGGCGAGGCGTTCGGCGGACTTGTAGGAGGCAAAACGGAGAGCATGACGCTCGAGGATTGGGCGCAGATGAACGATTGGGAGAATCCGCCCGAATATTCGCTGGTGATGCAGCTGTTCGCATGGGTTGCCGGCATTCTCACCGTCGCCGGCTTTGCGCTGGTGCTCGTCAGACTTTTGGTCAACATAGGCTTGATCAGATTGCTGGGCAAGATCGCCGGTATAGGCGCGATTTTGTGCGGCATCCTCGCGTTGGTGTTCACCTTCCTCGCGGCGGACGCGTTTGTCGGCATCGATTTGGGGAGCATCGCAAACGTGAAGACGACGCTGTCGTTCGGCGCGTATCTGCTCGCCGCCGGCTCGGTCGTCGGAGGCGTGGGAGCGTTGGTCGGTTCAAAGAAGTGACGGACGTAAATCGAAGAGAAGGGCGCCGCAGGGCGTTCTTCTTTTTGCGAAAAAATGCGCAAAAACATTGAAAAGTCAAAAGCGATATGTTATAATATCAATGGTCGCGAAAGCGGCAAAGGAGGAAAATCATGGAAACAAAACAGTCTCTTTACTCGAAATTTTGCGGATATTTGGATTCGATCGGATTCAAATACGATCGCGACGACGAAAAGTGCGCGGTCGAAACGGGAGTGCAGGGCGACGATCTGCCGATGCGCTTTCATATCACCTTTGACGACGAGCCGCTCAGGATGTGGATGTGGTCGATGCTGCCCGCCGTGGTGCGCGACGGCAAGAAGATGGCGGCGTGCGCGATCGCGGTGCACAAGGTCAACTCGGAGATGTTTTTGGGCAACTTCGACATGGATCCCGAGGACGGCACGATAGGATATGAACTGACCACGCTGTTCGAGGGGTGCGACGTCGAGGATCCTCAAGCCGCGTTCGGCACGATAGTCGCCCTCGTCACGAGCTATATCGACAAGTACAACGAAAAGATCGCAGCGCTCGCGATGGGCATGATCGATCTGGACGAGTTCATGAAGAAGATAGCAGATTGACGCGAAAAAATTTTTGGCGTCGGGCTGAGGCAAGACCTCGCAGAGAATACGTTTTTTGCGACCTGTATCGGGTTTTCGGGCGCAAAGGACGTATTTTTTCGCCCTCAAGCGCTCCGCGTGCCGCACGAGCATGCGCGCGCTTTTGCTTTATTTTTGCGCGCATATGTGATATTATATTACAAACGACATTCGGAGAGTGTTATGCTGCAAGACTTTTTGAAGATGAAAGACGTCTCGAAAGAGACCCTTCAAGCGCTGCTCGATTCCGCTTTCGAGATGAAGCGCCGCATTTTGTCCGCCGACAAGTTTTCGGACGAGCTCAAGGGCAAGATGGTCGCGACGCTGTTCTATGAAAACAGCACGCGTACGCGCACGTCGTTTGAAGACGCGTGCAAATATCTCGGCGCGACCGTCGCAAGCCTCGACGTCGCCACCTCGAGCGTGCAAAAGGGCGAGTCGCTGATCGACACCGCAAAGACCATCGAGGCGATGGGCACCGACGCGATTGTCATCCGCCACTCCGTCTCGGGCGCGCCGCAATTGGTCGCGGACAACGTCGACATCCCCGTCGTCAATGCCGGTGACGGTCTGCATGCGCATCCCACGCAGGCGCTGCTCGACCTGTTCACAATCGTCGAACATTTCGGCAAGGTCGAAGGACTGACGGTCGCAATCATCGGCGACATCAAGCACAGCCGCGTTGCGCGCAGCAATATGGAGAGCTTGACGACAATGGGTGCAAAGGTCAAAGTGTTCGCGCCGCCGACGATGCTTCCCTTAGGCATTGAGAGAATGAAGTGCGTCGTCTGCAAGACCATAGAAGAGGCG
>CABKMX010000012.1 GCA_902373595.1 uncultured Christensenellaceae bacterium | reverse complement strand
GTTCGGCCGTTTCCACGGCGACATCATCCTCGCGGACGAAATTTCGCCCGACACCTGCCGCTTCTGGGACGCCAAGACGGGTGAGAAGTTGGACAAGGACAGGTTCAGAAGAGACCTCGACGACGTCGACAAGGGTTACAGAGAGATCAAGAAGAGAATGGGATTGGAGTGAGTTCCGTCCCCGCCGCGCCGCGGCAAAAGGAGAGATATGGCTATCGATTACAAGAGTGCGGGCGTTGACGTAGAGAGAGGCTATGAGGCGGTCCGTCTCATGAAGCAATACGTCAAGACCACCTACAACGACAGCGTTTTGGGCGACCTCGGCAGCTTCGGCGGCTTTTATGCGCTCGACGACAAAGAGGACGGGGACTGCCTCGTCGCCGGCACCGACGGCGTCGGCACAAAGCTCAAATATGCGTTCGTCCTCGACAAGCACGACACCGTTGGCATCGACGCGGTCGCGATGTGCGTCAACGACATCGTTTGCCAGGGCGCGAAGCCGCTGTTGTTCCTCGACTACATCGCGCTGTCGCATCTCGACCCCGTCAAGGTGTCGCAGATCGTCAAGGGCGTCGCGGACGGCTGCCGTCAGGCGGGCTGCGCGTTGATCGGCGGCGAGACCGCCGAGATGCCCGGTTTTTATGCCGCGGACGAGTATGACATCGCAGGCTTTGCGGTCGGCATCGTCAAGCGCAACAAGATTATCAACGGCAAGACCATCAAGCCGGGCGACGCATTGATCGGCGTCGCGTCAAGCGGCGTGCACAGCAACGGCTATTCGCTCGTGCGCAAGCTGTTCGGCGAGGACATCGAGACGCTGAGCAAGTACAACGAAACGCTCGGCTGCGCGCCCAAGGACGTCGTTTTGACCCCGACCAAGATCTATGTCAAGACGGTGCTTTCGCTGATCGAGAAGTTCGAGATCAAGGGCATCGCGCACATCACAGGCGGCGGCTTCATCGAGAACATTCCGCGCATCATCCCCAAGGGGATGGGCATCGCGATCGACCGCAAGTCCTATCCGCTTCCCGACATCTTCAAGGCGCTGCAACAGCTCGCCGGCATCGACGACCGCAAGATGTACAACACTTTCAACATGGGCATCGGTCTCGTGCTCGCCGTCGATCCGTCCGTCAAGGACGGCGTCGTCAAGGCGCTCGAAGAGATGGGCGAAAAGGCGTATGTGATCGGCAAGGTCACCGACAAAGAGGGCGTCGAACTATGAAGAAGATCGCCGTGTTCGTCTCCGGCTCGGGCTCGGACATGCAGAGCGTGATCGACGCGACCGAGAGCGGTTTCGTCGACGCGAAGGTCGTCTGCGTCGTGTCGAGCAAGCTGGGCGCATACGCGCTCGAAAGGGCGGCAAAGCACGGCATACCGGCGCGCGTGTTCGCGCTGTCGCAATACGGCAAGGACGCGGCGGCGCGCGACAGGGCGGTGATCGAGTGGCTGGACGGTTTCAAGCCCGACCTCGTCGTGCTTGCCGGCTATCTCGGCATCGTCACCAAGGAGCTGGTCGCGAAGTATCGAGGCAGGATGATCAACATCCACCCCTCGCTGATACCGCTGCATTGCGGTAAGGGCATGTACGGGCTGCACGTCCACGAGGACGTGCTCAAAAGCGGCGACAAGGTCAGCGGCGCGACCGTGCACTTTGTCGACGAGGGCACGGACACGGGCGAGATCATCGTTCAGCAGCGCGTGCGAGTGGAGGAGGGCGACACGCCTGAGACGCTTCAGGCGCGCATCCTCAAAGTGGAACACAAACTTTTGCCGTACGCGGTGAAGTTTCTCTGCGAGCAAGACTGACGTCTTGCCCGTTTTTATACAAGATGATACACGCGCCTGCGTGCGCGTAAACTAAGAACAATATTTTACGGAGTGAGATATGAAGAAAAGAGCATTGATCAGCGTATCGGACAAGACCGGTATCGTGGAATTCGCAAAGGGATTGGAAGAGAACGGCTTTGAGGTCGTCTCGACGGGCGGCACGCTCAAGGCGCTCAACGCCGCGGGCGTAAAGGCGATCGACATCTCGTCGGTCACCGGCTTTCCCGAATGCCTCGACGGCAGAGTCAAGACGCTGCACCCCAACGTGCATGCCGGACTGCTCGCGATGAGGAGCAACCCCGAACACATGGCTTTCCTCGAAAAGATGAACATCGTCCCGATCGACGTCGTCGCGGTCAATCTCTATCCGTTCAAGGCGACGATCAGCAAGCCGGGCGTCGAGCTGCAAGAGGCGATCGAGAACATCGACATTGGCGGACCCACGATGATCAGAAGCGCGGCGAAGAACTATCAGGACGTCGCGGTCGTCGTCGACCCGGCGGACTATGCGGTCGTGCTGGACGAGCTCAAAGCGGGCGGCGTGACCAAGGAGACCAAGTTCAGATTGATGTACAAGGTCTATCAGCACACGTCCTACTATGACACCTTGATTGCCAACTATCTGCGCTCCAAGCTGGGCATCGAGTTCCCCGAGCAATTGACTCTTGCGTTCGACAAGGCGCAGGAGATGAGATACGGCGAAAATCCGAGACAGAACGCCGTCTTCTACAAGGAGCCGTTCACGGTCGCGGGCTCGCTCGCGGCGGCGAAACAGCTGCACGGCAAAGAGCTGTCCTACAACAACATCAACGACACCAACGGCGCGCTCGACCTGCTTCGCGAGTTCGACGAGCCGACCATCGTCGCGGTCAAGCACGCCAATCCGTGCGGCGTCGCGTCCGCGGAGAGCATCTCCGAGGCGTTCCGCAAGGCTTACGCGTCCGACCCGACGTCCATTTTCGGCGGCATAATCGCCTCCAACCGCGAGATCGACAAGGCGACCGCCGAGCAGATCCACGAGATCTTCATCGAGATAGTCGTCGCGCCCTCGTTCAGCAAAGAGGCGCTTGAGATCCTCGAACAGAAAAAGAATATCCGCTTGCTCGAACTGCCGACCATCAACGCGCCTATCGCGGACGGTTGCTACGACATGAAGAAGGTGCTCGGCGGCCTGCTCGTGCAGGAGTACGACAAGATGGTCGTCGAAGAGGGCAAAGTCACCGCCGTCACCGAAAAGAAGGCGACCGCAAAGCAGATGGAAGACATGACGTTCGCTATGAAGGTCGTCAAGCACACCAAGTCCAACGCGATCGTCATCGCCAAGGACAAGGTCACGCTGGGCATCGGCTGCGGACAGGTCAACCGCATTTGGGCGACCAAGCAGGCGATCGAGCACTCGCTCACCCCGACAGAGGGCGCGGCGCTCGCGTCCGACGCGTTCTTCCCCTTTGACGACTGCGTCGAGGCGGCGGCTGCGGCGGGCATCACCTCGATCATGCAGCCGGGCGGAAGCGTGAAAGATCAGCTCAGCATCGACGCGTGCAACAGACACGGCATCGCGATGGTGTTCACCGGCGATCGCCACTTCAAGCACTGAGGAGGGCATATGGCAAGCGTACTCGTAGTGGGCGGCGGCGGCAGAGAACACGCGATCTGTCTCGCGCTGTCAAAGAGCAAACACGTCGACAAACTCTATTGTTTGCCCGGCAACGCCGGCATTTCGGAGATCGCGGAGTGCGCTCCGATCGCGGCGACCGACCTCGAAGGAGTGCTCGGGTTCGTCAAGGCGCACGACGACATCGTGATGACGGTTGTCGCGCCCGACGACCCGCTCGCGATGGGCATGGTCGACATGCTGGAGAGCAACGGCTTCCGCGCGTTCGGTCCGCACAAAAACGCGGCGATTATCGAGGCGTCCAAGGCGTTCTCCAAAAAATTGATGAAAAAGTACGGCATCCCGACCGCCGACTACCGCGAGTTCGACGACTATGCGGCGGCGTGCGAGTATGCCGAGGGCGCGAAGTATCCGCTCGTCGTCAAGGCGGACGGGCTCGCGCTGGGCAAGGGCGTCATCATCTGCAACGACAAAAAAGAGGCGCTCGAAGCCCTCGAAGAGATGATGGTCGACAAAAAGTTCAAGGCGGCGGGCAACGTCGTCGTCATCGAGGAATTTTTGACCGGCAAAGAGGTGTCCGTGCTCGCGTTCACCGACGGCAAGACCATCGTCCCGATGGTGTCGTCCCAGGATCACAAGCGCGCCTATGACAACGACGAGGGCGCGAACACCGGCGGCATGGGCACGTTCTCGCCGTCGCAGGCATACACGGACGACATCGCCGCCGAGACGATGGCAAACATCATTTTGCCGACGATGAAGGCGATGAACGCCGAGGGACGCACGTTCAAGGGCGTGCTCTATTTCGGATTGATGCTGACCGCGGACGGAGTCAAGGTGCTCGAATACAACGCGCGCTTCGGCGACCCCGAGACGCAAGTCGTGCTGCCGCGCCTCAAGACCGACCTTTACGAGATCTTCGACGCGATCATCGACGAGAGGCTTTGCGAAGTCGAGATCGAGTGGGACGACATGGCGGCGGTCTGCGTGATCCTCGCGTCGGGCGGCTATCCCGGCCGCTACAAAAAGGGCGTGCCGATCGAGATCGGCGACATTGACAAGGACGTCACTTTGTATCATGCCGGCACCGCGTTCGACAAGGACGGACGTCTCGTCACGTCGGGCGGCAGGGTCATAGGCGTGACCGCACGCGGCAAGGACATCGCCGCGGCAAGAGCCAAGGCGTACGCAAACGTACAAAAGATCAAGTTCGACGGCGCATTCTGGCGCACGGATATAGGCATCAAAAAGTAAGGAGAAATCATGGTCAAAAGAATTTTCGTCGAGAAAAAGCGCGGCATGGACGTCGGCGCCCAAAAGACCCGTTCGGACATCGCCGGCGTGCTCGGGCTCGCCTGCGAGGACGTCAGGCAGTTCATCCGTTACGACATCGAAGATCTCGATCCCGAACTGTTCGCCGAGGCAAAGGCGACCATTTTCAGCGAGCCTCCCGTCGACGACGTGTTCGAGGACAGCCTGCCCGCGCTCGACGGATATGCGACGTTCATCGTCGAGTATCTGCCCGGTCAGTACGATCAGCGCGCGGACAGTGCGATGCAGTGCGTGCAGCTGCTCTCCGCAGGCGAAAGGCCGCTGATTAAGTGCGCGACCGTCTATGCGGTCAAGGGCTGCGACGAGCATATCGACGCGATCAAGAAGTACATCATCAACCCCGTCGAGAGCCGCGAGGGCAGCGCGGAACTTCCCGAGACCCTCGTCCAAAAGACGGAGGCGCAGACCACGGTGCCGACGATTGACGGCTTTGTCGCGATGAGCGACTCGGACGTCGCCGCCTATCACGCGAAGATAGGCTTTGCGATGAGCGTCGACGACCTCGTCTTTGTGCGCGATTACTTCAAGGGCGAGGGGCGCGACCCGTCCGAGACCGAGCTCAAAGTCATAGACACCTATTGGTCCGACCACTGCCGTCACACGACGTTCGCGACCGAACTGACAGACATCAGGATAGATTCGCAAAATCCGCATTTGAAGGCGGCGTTCGACCTCTATACGAGCCTGTTCGCCAAGTTCAATTCCAAGCGCAAGGACAAATACCGCTGTCTGATGGACATCGCGACGATCGCGGTCAAGGAGCTCGTCTCGCAGGGCAAGCTCGACAACCTCGACGTCAGCGAAGAGATCAATGCCTGCTCGGTCAACGTCACTGTAGACGTGGACGGCAAGCCCGAGGAGTGGCTGATCATGTTCAAGAACGAGACGCACAACCACCCGACGGAGATAGAGCCGTTCGGCGGCGCGGCGACCTGCCTCGGCGGCGCGATTCGCGATCCGCTTTCGGGCAGAGCGTACGTCTATCAGGCGATGCGCGTCACCGGCTGCGCCGACCCCAACGAGAGCATTGACAAGACGCTCAAGGGCAAGCTGCCCCAGCGCGTCATCACAAAGACCGCAGCGGCTGGCTATTCCAGCTACGGCAACCAGATAGGGCTTGCGACCGGGCTCGTGCACGAGATGTACGACGAGGGTTACAAGGCAAAGCGCCTCGAAACGGGCTACGTCATCGGCGGCGTGAAAAAGGCGGACGTCGTCCGTCAAAGACCGGTCAAGGGCGACGTCGTCATCTTGCTCGGCGGCGACACCGGCAGAGACGGCTGCGGCGGTGCGACGGGTTCGTCCAAGGCGCACACCGAAAAGTCGGTCGAGGTCTGCGGCGCGGAGGTGCAAAAGGGCAATCCTCCCACCGAGCGCAAGTTGCAGAGGCTCTTCCGCAACCCCGAGGCGAGCAGGCTCATTTTGAAGTGTAACGACTTCGGCGCTGGCGGCGTGTCCGTCGCGATCGGCGAACTTGCGGACAGCCTCGACATCTATCTCGACAGAGTGCCCAAAAAGTACGACGGTCTGAGCGGCACCGAGCTTGCGATCTCCGAGTCGCAGGAGCGCATGGCGGTCGTCGTCGCGGCGTCTTCGGTCGAGAGGTTCAAACAGCTCGCCGCAGAGGAAAATCTCAACGCGACCGTCGTCGCCGAGGTAACCGACACCGGCAGCATGCGCATGTACTTCGCCGGCAGGGTCATCGTCGACCTCAAGAGGTCGTTCCTCGACACCAACGGCGTAAAACAGCGTCAGAGCGCGCACATCGTCGACGCTCCCAAGGGCTATCTCGACGCGCCGCAAAAGGAGACCGCAAAGGCGGTCGAGAGCGGCGATCTCGACAAGGCGCTGCTCGGCGAACTCAAACGGCTCAACGTCTGCTCGCAAAAGGGCATGGGCGAGATGTTCGACTCGACGATCGGCGCGCGCAGCGTGCTGATGCCCTTCGGCGGCAAATATCAGTTGACTCCCGCGAGCGTGATGGCGGCGAAACCTCCGGTCAAGGGCGAGACGGACACCGTCACCGTGTCCGCGTTCGGCTGCTCGCCGCAGCTGCTCGAAGATTCGCCGTTCGTCGGCGCGATCCATTCCATTTTGACCGCGGCGTCAAAACTCGTAGCAAGCGGCGTGTCCGTCGACACGGTCAGGCTGTCGCTGCAAGAGTTCTTCATGCGCCTCAACAAGGAGCCCGAGCGCTGGGGACAGCCCCTTTCGGCGCTTCTCGGCGCACTGTACGCGCAGATAGGCTTGGGGCTTGGCGCGATTGGCGGCAAGGACAGCATGAGCGGCACGTTCGAACACATTGACGTCCCGCCGACGCTGATCTGCTTCGGCATGGGCATTTACAGGGCGAGCAAACTCATCTCCAACACCTTTGACGGAGAGGGCAAAGTCTTTGCGCTCGCGATGCCGCGCGACGGCTACGGCGTGCCCGATTTCAAAAAGGTCTTGGCGATCTATTCCGCGCTCCACGACGCGATCGACGGCGGCAAGGTCCGCTCGGCGGGCGTCGTCGAAGAGGGCGGTCTCGTCGCGGGCGTGGTCAAGAGCTGCCTCGGCAACCGCGTCGGCGTGACTTTCGACAAGGTGAGCGCGGACATGTTCGCGCCACGTTTCGGCGACATCTTCTTCGTCGCCGACGACGCGTGCGGTCTGGACAAGCTCGGCGCAAAACAGGTCGCCGTTTTGGGCGGCAGGGACATCGTCCTCGGCGGCAAGCGCGTGACGTTTGACGACGCTGCCGCGGCGTTCGAGGGCACGCTCGAGAAGGTCTATCCGACCACCGCGCCGGCAGTCGGCGACGCCGAGAACTTCTCCGCAAGGGCGGGATATTGCCTGCGCACCGCGCCGGCGGTCGCCGTCCCCAGAGTGCTCATCCCGGCGTTCCCGGGCACTAATTGCGAGGACGACACCGC
The DNA here is from genome assembly GCA_902373595.1 of uncultured Christensenellaceae bacterium. Lineage (GTDB taxonomy): Bacteria > Bacillota > Clostridia > Christensenellales > UBA3700 > Ornithoclostridium > Ornithoclostridium faecigallinarum. The sequence goes on along the minus strand of CABKMX010000012.1, from coordinate 4,069 downwards.
GAGGGCGTTCGAAAGAGCGGGCGCGAAGGCGAAGGTGTTCGTCATCAAGAACCGCAGCGCCGCGGACATTCAGGAGAGCGTCGACGCGCTCGTCAAAGAGCTTGACAAGTCGCAGATCCTCGCGTTCCCAGGCGGTTTCTCGGGCGGCGACGAGCCGGACGGCAGCGGCAAGTTCATCGCGACGACCTTCCGCAATCCCGCGATCGCCGAGGCGGTCATGAGGTTGCTCTACAAGCGCGACGGGCTCGCGCTGGGCATCTGCAACGGCTTCCAGGCGTTGATCAAATTGGGGCTCGTGCCGTACGGCGACATCCGCGAACAGCTTGCGGACGCGCCCACGCTGACCTTCAACAACATCTCGCGCCACGTCTCGACGATGGTCGACATCCGCGTCGCGACAGACAAGTCGCCATGGCTGTCGTCCGTCAAGGTCGGCGACGTGTTCAAGGTGCCGGTCAGTCACGGCGAGGGCAGGTTCGTCTCGGGCGACGCGGAACTCGACAAGCTGATCGCCGCGGGACAGGTCGCGACCCAATACGTCGACTTGGACGGCAACGCGACGATGGTCTCGCCGTTCAACCCCAACGGCAGTATGTGCGCAATAGAGGGCATCATCTCCCCGGACGGCAGAGTGCTGGGCAAGATGGGGCACGCCGAACGTCTCGACGACAACCTTTACCGCAACGTCGAGGGCAACTACGACATGCAGTTGTTCAAGAGCGGCGTCAAGTACTTCCTGTAAACTAAACGGGGCGCCGCTCGTCGGCGCCCGAACTGTATCAAGAGGTGAAAATTGTTCCTTCCGATCTCGCCGAAAGAGCTTGACAGCGCACCCGATTTCGTATATGTAATCGGCGAGGCGTATTGCGATCACCCGTCGTTCGGGCACGCAATCGTCTCGCGGCTGTTCGTCTCGCTCGGCTATACGGTCGCGATGCTTCCGCAGCCGCAGTGTGACGGGGACTATATGCGCTTCGGCGCGCCGAGGCTGGGCTTTTTGGTCACCGGCGGCGTCGTCGACAGCATGGTCAACAACTACACCGTCGCCAAGATCAGGCGTAAACGCGACGTGTACAGCGAGGGCGGCGACGTCGGCAAACGTCCCGACCGCTGCGTCGACGTCTATTGCCGCGCGCTCAAACGGCTCTTTCCGGACGTCCCCGTCGTCATCGGCGGCATTGAGGCTTCGCTGCGCCGCTTCGCGCACTACGACTATTGGAGCGACCGCGTGCTGCCGTCCGTTTTGGCGTCGTCGGGCGCGGATCTGCTCATCTACGGCATGGGCGAGAGACCGATCAAGGACATCTGCGCGCTGCTCGACAGGGGAGTGCCGCTAGGGCGCATACGCGACGTGCGCGGCACCTGCTATATGACCGACGCGCTCACCGAGCGGCAGACAAAGGCGATAGAGCGCGGCGACATGCTCGTCTGCCCCTCGCTCGAAGAGGTGAGCGGCGACAAGCGCAAATACGTCGACGCGTTCAACATCCAGTCGCGCAACGCCGACTTTGCCGGCAAGCCCATCGCGCAAAGGCAGGGGGAGAGATGGCTCGTCCAAAACGCGCCCCAGCGCCCGCTGTCGGTCAAGGAGATGGACGAGGTCTACGCGCTGCCGTACGAGAGGCGCGCGCATCCCGTCTACAAACGCGGAGTGCCTGCGATGGAGGAGATAGGCTTTTCGCTGACGTCGGTCAGAGGCTGTTTCGGGTCGTGCAACTATTGCGCGCTGACCTATCATCAAGGGCGGATTGTCCAAAAGCGCAGCAGGGAGAGCATCGTCGAAGAGGCGAAAAAATTGATCGCGATGCCCGATTTCAAGGGCTATATCCACGACGTCGGCGGACCGACCGCCAACTTCCGCGATCCGGCGTGCGCCAAGCAGACCAAGGTCGGCGCGTGCACGGACAGACAGTGCATAGGCTGGAAAAAGTGCCCCGCGCTGCAAGTTTCCCACCGCGAATACCTCGACCTGCTGCGCGAATTGCGCGAGCTCGACGGCGTCAAAAAGGTGTTCGTCCGCAGCGGTATCCGCTTCGATTATGTGATGTACGACAAGAGCGACGAGTTTTTGCGCGAGCTTGTCAAGCACCACGTCAGCGGCCAGCTCAAAGTCGCGCCCGAACACGTCTCGGACGACGTCCTCAAGAGGATGAACAAGCCGCCTTTCGAGGTCTATCTTCAATTCAAAAAGAGGTATGACGAACTCAACGCCAAGCTCGGCAAAAAGCAATATCTCGTCCCCTATCTGATCTCGTCGCACCCCGGCTGTACGCTCGCCGACGCGGTGCGCCTTGCCGAGTATCTGCACTCAATCGGATATATGCCCGAGCAGGTGCAGGACTTTTACCCCACGCCGTCGACAAAGTCGACCTGTATGTACTACACCGGCATCGACCCGGACAGCGGCGAAGAGGTCTATGTGCCGCGCGATCGGCACGAAAAGGCGATGCAGCGCGCGCTGATGCAATACCGCGCGCCGCGCAACTACGAACTCGTCAAACAGGCGTTGCGACTTGCGGGGCGAGAGGATCTGATTGGGTTCGGCAGGCAGTGTCTGATACGCCCGACAAGGGCGGAGGCGATTGCAGCGAAACACAATGCGGACGGCGCAGGATACGGGGCGAAAAACCGCTCTAACGGCAAGCGGCAGAGGAGGGGAAGATGAGCGAGATCACGCGCCTCGAACCGAAGCCCAAAATCCCCGACAGGCTCAACCTTCATCTCGACGGCAAATACTATTGCTCGATCGACGCGCTCGTCGCCGCAAAGCACACGCTGTACGTCGGCAAGGAGATAGACGGCGCGGTGCTCGACAAGATCATTTGGGAGTCCGACCGCCAGCGCGCGTTCGACAAGGCGCTCGACTATCTGTCGCGCTATCCGTCCACCGTCAAAGGGGTGACGGGCAAGCTGTACGATTGGGGGTTCGGGCGCGCGGTCGTCGAACTGACGATCGAAAAATTGCAAAAGTACGGCTATCTCGACGACGCCGAGTACGCGAGGGTGTATGTGTCCGTCAACGGCAGGGCAAAGGGGGAGCGGCGCCTCGCGGCGGAACTCAAAAGCAAGGGAGTGAGCGCCGAGCATATCGCCGCGGCGCTGGACGGCTTCGACGGCTTTGACAAGGCGCTCGAACTCGCGCGCAGACACTCGCGCGGCAAAGATTTGGACGATCAGGGCTATCTTGCAAAATTGGGCAACTATCTTCTGTACCGCGGCTACGGCTGGGAGGACGTCTCGCGCTGCGTCGCGGCGCTCAAAAAGGAGAGAGAGGATGAATGAATTTGCGGTGACAGCCGCCGTGATGGCGGCGAGCGACAGAGCTTGTATAGAGGGCGGTACGCCGTCGCTGGAACTCATGAGCAGGGCGGCGGAAGGCATCGCAAAACACGTTCCGCGCGGCGGCAGGATATACGTCTTTTGCGGCAAGGGCAACAACGGCGGCGACGGCTATGCCTGTGCGCGGATATTGCTCGGGCGAGGCGAGGACGCGACCGTGTTCGCGCTCTCCGACAACATCTCTCCCGACAGCGCGCACTACCGCAAGCTGCTCGAAAGCAAATATCCGGGCAGCGTGCGCCCGATAGGCGAGTGCGACTACCGCTTTGACACCGCGCTCGACTGTCTGTTCGGCACCGGTTTCAAGGGCGAGCCAAAGGGCGTCTATGCCGAGGTCATCGACAGGCTCAACGCGGCAAGCGGTTTTGTCATCGCCGCGGATATCGCGAGCGGTCTGGACGGCACGAGCGGAATCGCGGTCAAAGCGGTCAAAGTAAACGTCACCGTCGCGGTGCAGACGTTCAAGACGGGGCACTTTTTGAATGACGGCAAGGACTTTTCGGGCAAGGTCATCACCAAGGATATCAGCATCCCGATTGTCGGCGCAAAGTACGACATTTGGCGTGAAGAGGACGTCAAGGCGCTTTTCCCGAAACGCAAAAACAACACCAACAAGGGCAGTTACGGCAAATGCGCAATCGTCGGCGGCTGCGAAAAATACGTCGGCGCGGTCAAACTTGCGGCGATGGGCGAGGCGGCGCTTCGCTCGGGCGCGGGGCTGTGCTCCTGT
>CABKMX010000011.1 GCA_902373595.1 uncultured Christensenellaceae bacterium | reverse complement strand
AAGGACGACCACGACCGCCGAAACTTGTTCTTCTCATAACAAAAAACTCTTCTGGCGTCATTTCCAAAGTATTATCTGCCAAACCTTTAATTTGTGCCTTTATCTCTTCTTTTTTCTTATAAGTATAGTAGCATACCGCAACAGGTATAGCTACACATAAAAGTAGCATTATTACCATAAATGCAATGAGCCATCCATCCATGTCTTATGTAAAACTCCTTACTGATGATTAAATTATTATAGCAGATTTTTTCTTATAAGTCAAACTTGCTATTTATATCACAAACTAAAAATAGATCCGAACCAATCACTTGTTACAAGTATTTGGTTCGGATTTAATTGACTTGGTGCGGACAACAGGACTTGCCTTACAGCGAACGCCGATAGGGGACGGCGAGACACAGAAGTGTCGAGACGCGTGAGCGTGCACTGCACAAGACGACGCAGTCGTCGTGCAAACTAAGATTAGCATATCCGATTTTACAGGACTTGTAAGGACGAGCGAAGCGAGGACGGAATAGCGAACGCCGTTAGGGAATGCCGAGATATGGATATATCGAGGCACGTGAGCGTCACAATTTCGGACGATCCTGTTGTCCGCCGGGGGAGGAAGCGAGCCGAAATAGCGAAAAAATATGAGGCCGTGAAACAGCCTCATATTTTTCGCTGAAAAGGCGAGTCTTCCGTCGGTGGTGCGGACAACAGGACTTGAACCTGCACAGCCTTTCGACCATAAGAACCTGAATCTTACGCGTCTGCCAATTCCGCCATGTCCGCATGACAGTGATACTATTCTATCACAAATTCAGAAAAATGCAAACATTTTGGAGATGTTTTTGCAAAAAGTGGCGTCGATCGGCGTTTTGCGGCGGTCGACGAGTTGGCGGAACGGCGGACTTGACCGGCGCGGTATGACCAAAATTCGGTCGGAGAGGAGGCGCGCCGGGTACGGCTTCGGGCGGCGATACGAATGAGGGAAAAGAGAGAGTGAATTGTCAAGTTAAGTGCTGTTTTTTATTTAGAGCTAACTACATTATACAGCAGTTTTTGTATGAACTCTTTTCTTTGTTAAAGTGTTGCACTTGAAAGTATAATTCACCGAGAGCGAAACGGGCCCTTTCCTTGCGGAAAGAGCCCGTTGTATTTTACGCGGAAAGGGTCACTCGTCTTCGTCCTGCAATGCGGAATAGCCCTCTTCTCCGGTGCGGATACGGATGACGTTGACTACGTCGTAGATGAAGATCTTGCCGTCGCCGTAGTTGCCGGTGTAAAGCGCCTTTTTGGCGGCGTCGACGACCGTTTCGACGGGGATCTTGGTGACGACTGTTTCGAGTTTGATCTTGGGCAGGAGCTTGATGTCGATCTTGGAACCGCGGTAGTATTGGGCGGAACCGCGCTGAGTGCCGCACCCCTTGACTTGCGAGACGGTCATGCCCGTGATACCGATCGCATCCATAGCTGCTTTGAGCGCTTCGAACTTGTCGGGACGGGTGACGATCGAGATCTTGGTGAATTTATGTTCGCCGAGCGCCGAAGTCACGGTGACGGGGACGGACTTTTCGACGGGAACGTTGCCGGCGGGAGTTGTTTCGGAAGCCACGGGAGAGGCGGTCTGTTCGGTGTACATATTGTCGGCAAGCATCACCGAGGGTACCGGCATAAAGTCGGCATAGGAGCTGGCAAGTCCGTGTTCGGAAGCGTCGAGGCCTGCGAGCTCGTCTTCTTTGCGGGCACGAAGGAATTTATACTTTTTCATTACCGAGAACAGCACGGACATCGTGATGCCGACCCAGGCGATGACTGCGACGACGCCGAGAATCTGCACTCCGAAGTAGGAGAACGCTTCGCCCGCAGTCAATGCGTCGTTGTAGATAAAACCGCTGACGACGCCCTTGTTCATATCGAAGATCCCGACGAGCAGCGTTCCTGTCGCGCCGCAGAGCATATGGACGCCGATCGCGCCGACAGGGTCGTCGATATGAAGTTTTTTGTCTATGAATTCGATGCCGTAGACGACTACGAAACCGGCGATGACGCCGATGATCGCGGCGCCGGGCACCGAAACGACGTCGCATCCGGCGGTGACCGCGACAAGTCCGGCAAGAGATCCGTTGAGCGTCATCGAGATGTCGGGTTTGCCGTATTTGATCCATGTGATCGCCATTGCCGTGATCGTGGAAACGGACGGCGCCACCGTAGTCGTTATGAACACCCGCGCGACCGATTCGTTGACCGCGTAGGCGGAAGAGCCGTTGAATCCGTACCACCCGAACCAGAGGATGAATACGCCCAGCGCGCCCAACGTAAGCGAATGCCCCGGGATCGCCTTGCTTTCGAGGACGGGACGCCCTTTTTTGTCATAGACGCCGAGTTTGGGGACGTATTTGCCGATGCGGGGACCGAGGATCGCGGCGCCGACGAGTGCCGCGGTGCCGCCGACCAGGTGGACCGCCGTAGATCCGGCGAAGTCGTGGAAGCCGAGGTCGGAGAGCCAGCCGCCGCCCCATATCCAGTGGCCGGAAATTGGGTAGACGATCAGCGAGATCACAAAACTGTACACGCAATATGACAAAAAGTTCGTACGTTCCGCCATCGCGCCGGAGACGATGGTCGCCGCCGTTGCGCAGAAGACGAGGTGGAACATAACTTTGAGCATATCTCCGTCCGTGAACGACGAGTAGATCGCGCCGAGTCCGCTCGGATCGCCGATGACTCCGCCCAGATCGCCGCCGTGCATCAATCCGTAGCCGAGGATGAGAAACGCGACCGTACCGAGGCAGAAGTCGAGCAGGTTTTTCATGATGATGTTGCCTGCGTTTTTTGCGCGGGTGAAGCCCGTTTCGACCATCGCGAAGCCCGCCTGCATAAAGAAGACGAGGCAGATGCCGACAAGCACCCAGACAAAATCGCCTTCGGTCAGGTTTGCGTAGACGTCGGGCAGTGCCGCCGCCAAAAATGTCGTTGCCATAACACACCTCCAAAAAAATTACGGAGCGCCGCAAAGGACACTCCGTTGTGATCCGAAAAAATATAAGGCGCCGCTGCCCGACGCCTATGTCTATGCAATGAGTATAGTCCTCGCAAAAGCGATTGTCAAACGATTGAACGACGATTTTGAGAAAAATTTTTTTCGAAAACCGCAATTTAGCACTAACGGTTGTCAAAAACGAAGTATAGACAAAAAATTTTGCCGGACCGCTAAAATATATTACAATATGTTTGCCATTTTATTAACGCTTGTATATAATTATGTAAAGGTTCCCCGTCGGGGGAGCGAGGAGAATATATGCGCATTACCGAGACCAAAAAGATCACAGACTTTTACGGCTGCTATGTCTTCAACGACAAGGTGATGAAAAAGTATCTCACCGAGGACGCCTACAACGAGCTGCGCGAGGTCATCGACCGCGACAAGGTGCTCGAAAAGGAGCTTGCCAACAAGGTCGCCGAGGCGATGAAGGAGTGGAGCATAGAGTTGGGCGCGACACACTATACGCATTGGTTCCAGCCCTTGACGGGCACGACCGCCGAGAAGCACGACAGCTTCATCTCGGTCGACAAGCAGGGCAAGATCGCGCTCGAATTTACCGGCAGCAATCTGCGCAAGGGCGAGGCGGACGCGTCCAGCTTTCCTTCCGGCGGCATAAGGGCGACGTTCGAGGCGCGCGGTTACACCGCGTGGGACTGCTCTTCTCCGGCGTTCATCAAGAAGTCCAAAGACGGCTCGGCGGTGCTGTGCATCCCGACGGCGTTCTGTTCCTATACGGGCGAGGCGCTCGACAAAAAGACGCCGTTGCTCAAATCCATGGACGCGGTCAGCCGTCAGGGCGTGAGGCTGCTCAACATCTTGGGCGTGGACGCGCGCAAAGTCATCGCCAACGTCGGCGGAGAGCAGGAGTACTTCCTCGTCGACAAGAGCGACTATGACAAGCGTTACGACCTCGAGTTCACCGGGCGCACGCTGTTCGGCGCGATGCCGCCCAAGGGGCAGGAAAAGAACGATCAATATTACGCGACCATCCGCGACAGGGTCGCGAGCTTTATGGCGGATCTCAACGAGGAGTTGTGGAAGCTCGGCATCCCCGCCAAGACCAAGCACAACGAGGTCGCGCCCGCTCAGCACGAGCTTGCGCCGATCTTCTGCCAGGCGAACATCGCGACCGATCAAAATCAATTGATCATGGAGACGATGAAAAAGGTCGCGGACAATCACGGGCTTGCGTGCCTCTTGCACGAAAAGCCGTTCGCCGGCATCAACGGCAGCGGCAAACACGCCAACTATTCGCTCGGCACGGACACCGGGCTCAATCTGCTCAAACCGGGCAGCAATCCCGCCGAAAACAAGGTGTTTTTGCTCTTCTTCCTTGCGGTCATCGCGGGCGTGGACGAGTATTACGACTTGCTGCGCATGAGCTGTTCCAGCCTCGGCAACGACTGCCGCTTGGGCGGACACGAGGCGCCGCCGTCCATCATTTCGGTGTTTATCGGCGAAGATATGAAGAATCTTTTGGAAGACATCGTAGAGGGGCACACCATTGCCAGCGCGACCAAGCAATACATCAATATGGGCGTAAATTACGTCGCGAGGCCCAAGCGCGACACTTCCGACCGCAACCGCACGTCGCCGTTCGCGTTTACCGGCAACAAGTTCGAGTTCCGTATGGTCGGCTCGTCCGCGACGCTGTCCACGCCGACGATGGTGATGAACATTATGACCGCGGAGATGCTCTCCCGCATTTCGGACAGGCTGGAGAAAACGCCCAAGTCTCAGCTCGACAAAGAGATTTTGGCGATCGTCAAGGAGATGTATCAAAAGCATTCGCGCATCATCTTCAACGGCAACAATTACAGCCGCGAATGGCTCAAAGAGGCGAAAAAGCGCGGGCTTGACAGCGCGGACAATGCGGTCGACGCCTACGAGGCGCTCAACGCCAAAAAGAATATGGAAGCGTTCCAAAAGCACGGCATCCTGTCCATCAAGGAGATGGAGAGCCGCCGCGCGATCTACATCGACAATTACGTCAAGTCCGCCAACATCGAGGCGGAGACGGCGTTGATGATGGCGCGCAGACAGATCCTGCCCGCCGTACTCAAATGGCAGTACAAACTTGCGAAGCAGGTCGACGAATTGGGCGACATCGATCCCAAGTTCGCGGCGACTCCGCGCAAGATGCTCGGCGAAGTGAGCGTGCTCGTCGACGAGTTGGACGAGGACATCGTCAAGTTGAATTCCGCAAAGGAAGGCGCGCTTTCGGCGGCGGACCCGCGCAAGCAGGCGATCCTCTTCCGCGACCGCGTGCTGCCGGCGATGGCAAAGCTGCGCGCGACGGCGGACAAGCTGGAGACGATCTGTCCCAAGGACGTGTGGCCGTTCCCGACCTATGCGGACATACTTTTCTACGAATAAGATTTAATCAGAGGCAAATATGAAAAAGATGACTTCGGATGAGCTCCGCGAGAGCTATTTGAAATTCTTCGAGAGCAAGGGACACAAGATCATTCCGTCCGCTTCGCTCATTCCGGAAAACGACCCGTCGGTGCTGTTTACGACCGCGGGCATGCACCCGCTCGTGCCCTATCTTTTGGGACAGAAGCACCCGGCAGGCAAGCGCCTTTGCGACGTGCAGAAGTGCGTGCGCACCGGCGATATCGACGAGGTCGGCGACGCGACCCACCTCACGTTCTTCGAGATGCTCGGCAATTGGTCGCTTGGAGACTACTTCAAAGAGGAGTCGATCGGGTTCAGCTTCGAGTTCTTGACCAAGGTGCTCGAGATCCCCGTCGAAAAGATCGCAGTCACCGTGTTCGCCGGCGACGAGGACTGTCCGCGCGACACCTTCGCCGCGAGCGTGTGGGAAAAGCACGGCATCCCCAAAGAGCGCATCTTCTATCTGCCCAAGGCTAACAATTGGTGGTATGCCGGTCCCACCGGTCCCTGCGGCAGCGACACCGAGATCTTCATCGACACCGGCAAGGAGCCGTGCGGCCCCGACTGTTCGCCCGCCGACGACTGCGGCAAGTGGGTGGAAATCTGGAACAACGTGTTCATGGAGTTCAACCGCACCGCGGACGGCAAGTTCGAGCCGCTCAAACAAAAGAACGTCGACACCGGCATGGGCTTGGAGCGCACGGTCTGCATGATCAACGGGCTTTCCAGCGCGTACGAGACAGACCTGTTCGCCGGCGCGATCGCCAAGATCTGCGAGCTGTCGGGCAAGAAGTACGGCGAAGACGAGGAGACGACCAGGGCGATCCGCATCATTGCCGATCACATCCGCACCGCAACATTTATGATTGGAGACGAGCGCGGCGTCGTGCCGAGCAATGTCGATCAGGGCTATGTGTTGAGAAGGCTCATTCGCAGGGCTGTCAGGTTCGCCCGTCAGATCGGCTGCGATCCCGCGCGCCTTGTCGACATCGCAAAGATCTATATCGAACAATACAAGAAGGTCTATCCCGAACTCGGCGTCAATTCGGGCAGGGTCGTCGAAGAGCTCGCCAAAGAGGAAGAGCGCTTCTCCAAGACGCTCGAAAACGGGCTCAAAGAGATCGAAAAGGTGCTCAAATATGTCCAAGGCAACACGCTCAACGGCAAGACGGCGTTCAGACTTTACGACACCTACGGCTTCCCGATTGAGATGACCGTCGAGATCTGCAAGGAGAAGGGCTACGGCGTCGATATGAACGGCTACAAAAAGGCGTTCGAAGAGCATCAGCAAAAGTCGCACGCCGGCGCGGAGCAAAAGTTCAAGGGCGGACTTGCCGACAGCTCGGAGATGACCACCTATCTGCACACCGCGACGCACATTTTGCTCGCGACGCTCAAAAAGGTGCTCGGCAGGGACGACATACAGCAAAAGGGCAGCAACATCACGCCCGAGAGGCTGCGCTTTGACTTCAACTTTGAAAGACCGTTGACCGAAGAGGAAAAGAAGGCTGTCGAAGACGGCGTCAACGACGCGATCAGACGCGATCTTCCCGTGACCTGCGAGGAGATGACCGTCGAAGAGGCGCGCCGTCAAAACGCCGTCGGCGTGTTCGGCAGCCGCTACGGCGAGATCGTCAAGGTCTATACGATCGGCGACGTCGACAAGGAGATATGCGGCGGACCGCACGCCGAACACACGGGGTTGCTCGGCAAATTCAGGATCGTAAAGGAGCAGTCCTCTTCCGCGGGAGTGAGAAGGATCAAAGCGGTCCTCGAAGCAAAGACGGAGTGACGGAAAGGACGTCGTCACGGTACGGCGTCCGGCATCGTTGAACGATTCGGGGGCGTCCGCGCGTTGCGGACGCCCCCTTTGCCGTTCGCCGCAGCGGGGCGGCGGAACGAAAATCGGAGTCGGAGGAAAGTATTGCCGAAAAGAGTACGCGGCCGCATTTGCAGCCGCGTACGTCGCGCCCTCGCCGCCCGGAGAGCGTCTCATTCAAATTCGAGTTTGTTGACCTTGCACGGCACGGGGCAGGGATAGTTGCCGGTGAAGCACGCCTTGCAGAAGGACAGCTTGCTGTCGGGAGCCATTTGGTCGACGCTGTCGAGGTCGAGGAAGCCGAGCGAGTCGGCGCCGATCTTGCGCGTCAACTCCTCGTGAGTGTACTTGACCGCGGCGAGCTGATCCTGATCGGGGATGTCTGTGCCGAAGAAGCAGGGGTAGAGGAACTTGGGGCTGGCGATGCGGACGTGCACCTCGGTCGCGCCGGCGTGTTTGAGCATCTTGATGATGTTGGCGGTCGTAGTGCCGCGGACGATGGAGTCGTCGATCATCACGACGCGCTTGCCCTCGACGTTGGCTTTGAGCACGTTGAGCTTGAGTGCGACGCTGCGTTCGCGCATAGCCTGCGACGGCTGGATGAACGTCCTGCCGATGTATCTGTTCTTGATGAGTCCGACGCCGTAGGGGATGCCGCTCTCGATCGAATAGCCGATCGCGCCGGCAAGACCGCTGTCCGGCACGCCGATGACGACGTCCGCGTCGACGGGGTGCTGTTTGGCGAGCAGTTTGCCCGCGTTGACGCGCGCGCCGTTGACGGACTGGCCGTCGATCTCGCTGTCGGGACGGGCGAAGTAGACGTGCTCGAAGATGCACAGCGCGGGGGTCTGACCGCAGTAGTCTTCGATCGAGAACTCGTCGTCGGGGGTGACGACGCGTATCTCGCCCGGCTTGATGTCGCGCTCGAAGTCGGCGCCGACCGCGTCGAGTGCGCAGGATTCGCTGGCAAAGACGACCGTCTTGCCTATCCTGCCCATGCACAGCGGACGAATGCCGTGGGGGTCGCGGACCGCAATCAATTTGCGCGGGCTCATGATGAGCAGTGAGAAAGAGCCGGTCAGCATAGGTACGACCTCTTTGACCGCCTCTTCGATGGAACCGGTGTGGATGCGCGCTTTCGCGATGAGGTATGCGATGACCTCGCTGTCGTTGGTGGAGTGGAAGATCGCGCCCTGTTCGGAAAGATTTTTGCGAAGCTCGGGAGCGTTGCAGATGTTGCCGTTGTGGGCGATCGTCAAAGAGCCCTTGTAGTATCTCGCGTTGAGAGGTTGAGCGTTCTCGACGGTGTTGCTGCCCGTCGTCGAATATCTGACGTGGCCGACCGCGATGTCGCCGTCCTTGGTGATCATCGGCGAGTTGTTGAACACGTCGCTGAGCAAGCCGAGATCTTTTTTGAGTTCGACGTCACCGCCCACGTTGATCGCGATGCCCGCCGCTTCCTGACCGCGGTGCTGCAATGCGAACAGACCGAAATAGACGAGGTTGCCGAGCTGTTTGATGCCCGCCTTGTTGTAGACGCCGAAGACGCCGCATTCTTCTTTGATGCAAGACATAGTCATCCTCCGAAAAAAGAATACAGTCATTATAGCACAAAGAGGCGTCGATGTCATTTGTTTTGCACGGGTTTGAGCGCGCGAAAAACAATTTTTTTCGACACGTTCCGCCATGGGCGAAAAGTGGCGGACAAATGGGGCGAAAAAGCGTCTCGAAACGGAGTTCGGCAAAAATAAATGAAGCCGAAAGACGGTGTGAAACGTGGTGTTTTCGCTCAAACGGCGTTGTTGAAAAAACATATCGCGGTGAAGCGCTTCCGGTGTCAAAAAATGATGAAAATGTGCCCCAAATTCTTGCTTGCGACGCGGTGCGTATGGTATTATAATTAGAAAGCGGAACGCGCGCACGATATGCGCATATGCGCGGTCGCGGGCTTACGCGAGAGAGGTTTTATGAAAAAAATTTGTCTTATTCTCGAAAACGGCGAAAAGTTCCACGGGGTTGCGATCGGAGCGGAAAAAGAGACGATCGGCGAGGTCGTGTTCACGACCGGTATGTCGGGCTATGTCGAGACGCTGACCGACCCCAGCTTTTTCGGACAGATCGTCGTACAGACCTTTCCCCTCATCGGCGATTACGGCGTGATGAAAGAGGACTTCGAAAGCGACCGTCCGCATTTGAGCGGATATGTGGTGCGCGACCTGTGCGATACGCCGTCCAACTTCCGCAGCCAGGGCAAGCTGGACGATATGCTCAAGGAGTACGGAGTTCCCGGTATATGCGGAGTGGACACGCGCAAGCTGACCCGCATCGTGCGCGAGTACGGCGTCATGAACGGCGCGATCGTCGAGGGCGAGCCGACCGCGGAATTGATGGAGCGCATCAAGGCATATCGCCAGATCGACGCGGTCGCGAACGTCAGCTGCAAGGAGCCCTATCACGTCAAGCAGGGCAAGCCGCGCTTCAAGGTCACGATGATCGATTACGGCGCCAAGCGCAACATCGCGCGCGAGCTCGCGGCGAGAGGCTGCGACGTCACCGTCGTGCCGCACGATACGTCCGCCGAGAAGATCCTCGAAGGCAAGCCGGACGGCATAATGCTGTCCAACGGCCCCGGCGACCCCGCCGATAACAAGTTCGAGATCGAGCAGCTTGTCAAGCTGCAAAAGAGCGGCATCCCGATGTTCGGCATTTGCCTCGGGCATCAATTGCTCGCGCTCGCCAACGGGATGAAGTCGTTCAAACTCAAATACGGCCACCGCGGCGAGAATCAGCCGGTCAAGGACGTGGAGACGGGCAGGGTGTACATCACCAGCCAAAACCACGGCTACGCGCTTGACAGCGACACGGTGCCCAAGGGCGCGAAGGTGTCTTTTTACAACGTCAACGACGGCACCTGCGAGGGCGTCGAGTACGAGGGAGGCAACTTCACCGTACAGTTCCACCCCGAGGCGTGCGGAGGTCCGCTCGACACGAGGTTTATGTTCGACAAATTCATTGCCGCTATGGAGGGTAAGAGATAATGCCGCTCAACAAGGATATTCACAAAGTAATGGTCATAGGTTCCGGTCCCATCGTGATCGGACAGGCAGCAGAGTTTGACTATGCGGGCACGCAGGCTTGCCGCGCGCTCAAAGAGGACGGGCTTGAGGTCGTCTTGGTCAACTCCAACCCGGCGACGATCATGACGGACAACGCGGTCGCCGACAGGATCTACATCGAGCCGCTCACGCTGACCACGGTCAAGAGAATCATCGAAAAAGAACGCCCCGACAGCCTTATGTCGACGATGGGCGGACAAATGGGACTTACGCTGTCCATGCAGCTCGCCAAAGAGGGCTTCCTCGACAAGATGGGCGTCAAGCTGCTCGGCGCCGATCCCGACACCATCGACAAGGCGGAAGACAGACAGATGTTCAAGGACACTCTCGCCGCGATCGGCGAGCCGGTCATCCCGTCCAAGGTCGTCAACGATCTCGATTCCGCTATCGAGGTCGCGCGGGAGATAGGGTATCCCGTCATCGTACGTCCGGCGTTCACTCTCGGCGGCACCGGCGGAGGCATCGCCGACACAGAGGAAGACTTCCTCGAGATCGCCGAGAACGGTCTGCGCAGCTCTCCGATCCACCAGATTTTGGTCGAGAAGTGCATCAGCGGCTGGAAAGAGATCGAGTTCGAGGTGATGCGCGACAGCAAGGGCAACGTCATCACCATCTGCAGCATGGAGAACTTCGACCCCGTCGGCGTTCATACCGGCGACAGCATCGTCATCGCCCCTGCGGTCACTCTCGCGGACAAAGAGTATCAAATGCTGCGCACCGCGGCGCTCAACATCATCGAGGCTCTCAAAGTCGAGGGCGGCTGCAATTGCCAGTTCGCGCTCAAACCGGACAGCTTCGAATATGCGGTCATCGAGGTCAACCCCCGCGTGTCGCGATCTTCCGCGCTCGCGTCCAAGGCGACCGGCTATCCGATCGCGAAGGTCGCGACCAAGATCGCGATAGGCTACACCCTCGACGAGATCAAGAACGCGGTCACGGGCAACACCTACGCATGCTTTGAGCCGTCCATCGACTATGTCGTCGTCAAGTTCCCCAAGTGGCCGTTCGACAAGTTCTTCTACGCCAGCCGCAAGCTGGGCACGCAGATGAAGGCGACCGGCGAGGTCATGGCAATCGGCACGACGTTCGAACAGGCGATCATGAAGGCGGTCAGAGGGGCGGAGATCTCGCACAACACTCTCGACAGCGACAAGTTCGCCGCCTACGGCGACGCGCAGCTTGCCGAGAAACTGCACGACGTCGACGACGAGCGCATCTTCGTCATCTTCGAGTCGCTCAAGCGCGGCGTCACGGTCGACGAGATCTACAACGTCACCAAGATAGACAGATGGTTCTTGAGCAAGCTGAACAAGCTGGTCGAGATGCAGCGCCGTCTCAAGGCGGAGCCGCTCACCGACGAGCTCTACCTCGAGGCGAAGAAGATGGGCTATCTCGACAAGTCCATCGAGAAGATAAGCGGCAAGAAGATCGCGCACAAGCGCTATGCTTCCTATAAGATGGTCGACACCTGCGCGGCGGAATTCAAGGCGGAGACGCCGTACTTCTATTCCACCTACGACGACGAGAACGAGGCGGAGGAGTTCCTCAAAGAACACCCCTCCGACAAGAAGAAGGTCGTCGTCTTCGGCTCCGGCCCCATCCGCATAGGACAGGGCATCGAGTTCGACTATGCGTCCGTCCACTGCGTCTGGGCGCTCAAGCGCAAGGGCTTTGAGGTGGTCATCGTCAACAACAACCCCGAGACCGTCTCCACCGACTTCGACACCGCCGACAGGCTGTACTTCGAGCCGTTGACGGACGAGGACGTGCTCAGCATTCTCAACACCGAGAAGCCGTACGGCGTCGTCGTCGCGTTCGGCGGACAGACGGCGATCAAGCTGACCAAGATGCTTCGCCGCGAG
>CABKMX010000010.1 GCA_902373595.1 uncultured Christensenellaceae bacterium | reverse complement strand
GTCGTCGGCAGCGGTGTTGTCACCGCCGTCGGGGACGAGCTGATCCAACTCTTGGGTGTTGTCGATCGTGTTTTCCAATTCATAACCTCCCAGTTATCACTTTCCGTGAGTTTTTTGTTTTGACTTGCGTCACTTTTGCCTCTGTGTGAGCTGCTTGTCGAAGAACTTCCCGTCGGGATAGCTCATCACGAAAGCGCCCGTGCTGCTCCACGCTTGGAGCAGGCTGCCTTGGCTGTGCAGCGGCGAATAGAACTCGACCGGCGTGTAGTTGCCCTTGTCGAAATTGTACTCGAACCAACGCGTCATCGGATAGACATAGTCCATGCCGTGCATCAATTTGGCATATGCGTAGACGCAGGACAGATAGGGCCAGTCTCCGCCGTTGTGATAGTAGTACGGCAGCGACGACTTTTGAACGATGTCGGCGGCGCGCTTGTAGAACGGATATACGCTCAAAGTGCCCCAATCGCCGGCGATCTGCTCTTTGTTCTTGTCCGATTCGAGATATCTCTCCATGTTGGCGAGCACCGACTTTGCCCTGTCGCCCTCGCACAGACCGAACAGCACCATCGGCACGGTGTCGATGGACAGGTTGTCCTCGACGAAACCGCCGTCCTTGTAGTTGACGTACCAGCCCTTGCTCTCGTCCCAGAGCAGGTCGTTGATCGCCTTCTTGACCTTGACGTACTTGGCGTACCAGCCGTCGCCCGAGACGCCGATGATGTCCGAAAGTTCCGCCATCGCGAACAGCGCGCGTGCATAGAGCGCCTCATCGTAGGTGACGTAGCCTCCGCGGAAGACGTTGTCGCACCAGTCGCGGCGGTTGTATTCTCCGCCCTTGACCAGCAAGCCCGTTTCGTCCGTCTCCTCGGCGAGCCTGTCCAGCACGAGCCTCGCCGCGTCGTAGACGATGCCGCACGCGCACTCCTCTTTGAGCACGGACGTGTCGCCGGTGTGGCGGACGTAGTCGTACAGCATAATCACGAAGAAGGACGGCGAATCGTAGTGATTGCCCCAATAGTTGTGGAAGTTGAACTTGACCGCGGACGGGCACTCGCCCTTCTTGCTGATGCCGCCGGCGAGAGTCATGATCTCGTTGCGGACGAGCGCGGGACGCACCGGAAGCACGGACAATATCGTCCAATATGCGTCGCGGTAGTATGTCCTTGCCGGGAATTGATAGACGATGCCGGCGAGGAAGCCCTTGAACTTGCCCAGCTCCTTGTAATTCGACAGCGAGCAGTTGAGCAGCGAACGGTAGTATGCGTCGGCGAACTCCTTGCCCTTGACCTCGGCGACCTTGCCGCCGTCGGGACAGGCAAGCTCCTCTATGTATTTGTCCGCCTCGGCGAGCGCGTCGTCAAAGCGGTCGTACGCCTCGTCCACGCTGCTGAACGTGTAGTCGTTGCGCGTACCCGCGCTGACGACGTAGCGGAACTTCTTGACCTCGCCCTCGGCGAGCTTTGCGCCGTGCGCGAATTGGTTGTGGAAGCCTCTCTCGTGTTCGAGCGCGACCGCGTTGTCGCTGATCGCGAAGTCGATATAGAAATCGCCCAGCACGTCGCCGTGCAGCCTGCTGTGTCCGCCGACGGACGTCAACCCGTTGCGCTTGCTCCTGACAAAGCCCGCAAGAAGGGTCGCAATCGTCTTTGCGCTGAGCCTGTTGGCGAGCAGCTGCTCAACGTACGAGCTGTAATTAATGCCGAAGTTGACGGTGTCCGAGAACTCGATCGCCTGCTTCGCCTCGACCTCGGTCTGTACGAAGATCGCGTTAGTCCCCGCGTCGAGGAACTGGGTGATCTTGATGTCGCACTTGGCGTGTTTGATCTCGGTGACCTGCTTTTTTCCGCACATGTATACGGTTTTCGGCTCCGACCAATCGAGGGGGACGCCGTCGACCGAATAGATGGAATAGTAGTTGCTGAACACCGAAAACTTGTTCATGACCGCATACTTGGAGATCGCTCCCCTGCCGTCGAACTGCGCGGTGATGCGGTTGTTGCTGACGTCGTAGTAGGTGATGTCGGCGAGCACGCCGTCGACGACCATCGCTCCGTCTTTGAAAGATCTCTTCATGCCTGTTTCACTCCGCCGTTTTTCTCTTCGTCGACGCGCTTGTTGAGTTCGGCTATGTACGCTTCTTCGTCAATCGGATAGACGACCTGCTTGCCCGTCCAGCCGGACAGGTGGATCGCGTTGCTGAACGTCAAACCGTTGAGCCCGTCGGCGTACGGCGCGATCAGCTTGTCCTCTTTGCCCAGCACGACGAGCGAGAAGTTGCGGATAACGTTGATGTGCTGCTGCTCGATCGCACCTTTGATCATGTCGATGAGGTTGAGCTTGTACCTGTATGTCTTGGTCGGGATCTTGCCCATGAACACCTTGTTCTCGGCAGAGAATTGCGGCTCGGGCACCAAGTTCTCGACAAAGGTCAGCTTCATCGTGACGTCGCTGCCGCCCTCGATGATCATCTTGCCGCCGTCGCCGGTGATCTCAAGTCTGTTGGTGCCGGGAGCGTCGTGCGTGGACGTGATGAACACGCCCTCCGCGCCGCCCTCGAACTCGCAGACAGCGGTCACGTCGTTCTCGACGTTGATCTTGCGTCCGACCGTCTTGGTCACGCTCCAAACCTTGGTGATCGGCTTGCCGGCAAGCCAGGTGAACAGGTCGAGCTGGTGGGGATCCTGATTGATCAGCACGCCGCCGCCTTCGCCCGCCCAAGTGCCGCGCCAGCCGCCTTGGTCGTAGTATGCCTGAGGTCTGTACCAATTGGTGATGATCCAGACAATGCGCTTGAGGTTGCCAAGCCTGCCCGAATCGATGATCTCCTTCGCCTTGACGTACACCTTGTTGGTGCGTTGGTTGTAGAGGATGCCGAATTTGAGCTCGGGCTTTGTCTTGCCGTGCTCCGCCGCCTCGCGGACCGCCTTGGTGAACACACCTGCGGGCTTGTCGCAAAGCACGTGTTTGCCGGCGTCGAGCGCCTCGATCGCGATGCCGGGGTGCGCATAGTGCGGAGTGTCGATGATGACCGCGTCGATTGCGTCGCTCGCGAGCATCTCCTTGTAGTCCTCAAAGACCTTGACCCCGGCGAGGTTGTCTGTTGCCCACTGTCTGCGGTCCTCTTTGACGTCGCAGACCGCGGCGAGCACGCCGTTCTTGTCCATGCCCTTGAAGAGCCTCTTGGCATAGTTGCTTCCCTGCTTGCCTATGCCGATGATGCCGTACCTTACTTTGTCCATTATGCGTTCTCCTTCTCGACCCTGTCGAGGATGTCCTTGAGCCCCTTGTACTGCCATGTGAAGATGTCCTTGCGCGTGACCTTTTGCATGGGCGCGATATTCTTCGCCGCGTCAATGCGCTTGAAGATCTTGTTCCACTTGCCGACATACGGCAGCATCCAGGTAAACCAACCGAAGATGTGGAACAGCACCTTGTGATCGGCATATTTGCCGGTGTGCGGCTCCAGCGTCATGAAGCCGTCGTAATGCCTGTTGACGACGAGGTCGCGAATCATCTCCTCATAGCCTCCGAGCCCCAGCCCTATCGGCACTTCGACCTTCTCGGGCGAGCAATCCTTGATGTGGTAGTAGACGACATAGTCCTTGAGCATCTCGTACGCCTTGGGCGCGTTGACGCCGCATTGAATGAAGTTAGACGCGTCGTAAGCGAGCTTGAATTGAGGATCGTTGATTTCGGTGTAGAGTTGCAGGCACCTTTCGGGAGTGTCGCCGTAAATGCGCTTCTCGTTCTCGTGCAGCAAGACGACGTCCTTGCCCTTGACCCTTTCGAGGAAGCCGCGCAATTTCTTGACGACCTCGGGGAAGTAGGCGTTGTAGTCTCCGCCCTGCTTGACCCTGAACGAAAACATACGGATGTACTTGCAGCCCATCAGCTCGCAGATTTTGACCAATTCGTCAAGCTTGGCGAGCTGCGACTCGTAAGCAGCGTCGTCGTACAGCCCAATCTTGCCGATCGGCGAGCCTATCGACGAAAATTTGATTCCCGCCGCGTCGAGACGCGGTTTGATGTCCCTCGCGAACTCTTCCGCCTTGTAGTCGGCAATGTTCTTGCCGTCGACGACGCGCGGACACAGATATTGCTCGCCGAACTCTTTGATCAGCGCGATCTGGTCGTCCAGCTTGGAACTGACCTCGTCGTAAAAACCCGAAATTTTGACTTGTGACATGTTTTCCTCCACCTTTGTTGCCTTATTGTTTGGGGCTTTGCGCCCTCTCTTGTTCGATCTTTTCGGCGAGCGCAGCCGCATATGCGTCCGCGTCGACCGGGATCGCCTCGCGCGCGCCCGCCCATGCGGACATGTTCATCGCGTTGATCAGCGACAGCGCGCCCATCCCCTCTTCGCCTCTCGCGACGAGCAGCGACGGATCTCTCTTTTCCGCCGCGGCGACGAACGCGCGCAGCACCCTGCATTGCTGCCCGTAAAACGCGTCGCAAAGATAGTTACCTATGCCGTAGAACTTGCGCACGGTGCGATACTTTTTGTCCTCTTTGTTGCCGTAGTCGCGGCGTGAGCGCGCGTTGATCTCGCTCTCGTCCATCTTCAGCAGCTTTGCGGTCAGCATCCCTCTCGTCACGG
Source organism: uncultured Christensenellaceae bacterium (assembly GCA_902373595.1). Lineage (GTDB taxonomy): Bacteria > Bacillota > Clostridia > Christensenellales > UBA3700 > Ornithoclostridium > Ornithoclostridium faecigallinarum. The sequence goes on along the minus strand of CABKMX010000010.1, from coordinate 8,669 downwards.
TGAGCAGTCCCTTTGTGCCGGCAATCTCCAACCTGTTGACCCCCGGCAGTTCGTGCGTCGACGCGCGGAACGAGCAGTCAAAGTCGCCGTAGCCGAACAGCGCGGTCACATCGTTTTCGGTCGTGATGTTCCTGCCGACGGTGCGGCACTTGCACGCCACGTCTTTGGGCATGCCGAGAATCCACTGCAACAGGTCGAGCTGATGTACGCATTGATTGATCAGCGTGCCGCCGCCCTCTCCCGACCAGCTTGCGCGCCAGCCGTTCATGTCATAGTAGTATTGCGAGCGGTACCAATCGGTGACGGTGAAGTCGGCGCGTACTACCTTGCCGAGCCGTCCGCTCTCGACGAGGCGCTTCGCCTGCGCGTAAAGCGGATTGGTGCGCTGGTTGTACATTATCGCGAAAATTGCGTCCCTGTGTTTGTCTGCTGCGCTTATCAGCTGCGCCGCGTCCTTTGCCGTGACCGCGATCGGCTTCTCTACGAGAGTGTGCAGTCCGTGCTCCAACGCGTATTTGCAGATCTCGACGTGCGAATAGTGCGGCGTCGCGACGACGACAGCCTCGGCGTCTCCCGAGTCAATCAGGTCGCGGAAGTCGGCGTATGCGTTGACGCGCCATTTGCTCTCCGCCTTGGCTCTGACCTCGGGATCGATGTCGCAGATTGCGCCGAGCTGCGCGCCCGGCACCGCGCCCTTTGCAAAATTGTCCGCGTGGCGCGAGCCCATTCTTCCGACCCCGATCACCGCGACTCTCATATCGCCCCTCCGCTCGTGAGCGTCTTGCGGCGGATATCCGCGGCGACGGTGGGAAGGTTGGTCGTCACGTTGGCGACGCCCCAACCTATAAAGCGCGACAGCCGTCTGTAATCGTCGAGTGTGAACACGGACAGCTCCACGCCGTTGTCGCGGCAGGCGGCGAGAAACTCGTCGGTGCCGTATTTCTTGTTGATGTTGAGCCCCGCGAAGTGGGGATTGCCCGTCTCTTCGAGCGCCTTTTTGATCGCGGGCACGTTCGCCGCGGTGTACGGCAGCCCCTCGATCTTGTTGAGCCACGCCTGCCCTTCGGTCAATTGTGCGCTGTCGGACAGCCTGACAGCCCCTGTGAAGATGAGGTTGTCCGTCACCCCGACATCTTCGGCGAGCTTGATCACGTCGCCGACGAGTCCGCGCATTTTGAGATCGCAATTGATCTTGTGCCCGGTGCGTTTGACGAGCTCGAACGCCTCTTTGAGCGTCACCTTCTTGCGATAGCTGAGCGGCGCAGGCAAATGACTGAGGTAGAGCAAGCCGTCCTTGCGATAGATGTCCACCTCGATCGCGTCGGCGCAATATACGCCGATGTTGTCAAAGTAGAGCTTCGTATTCCTGCCCGTGCCGAGCGCGCCTCCGTGTGCGGTGATCATATCTTCCTTATCCCTCGATGTCCGGAATCTCGGACATATCTATCTTTTCGCCGCCGCGATGCCTTGACAGCTCCGCCGCCGCGACGATCCTGTGACTCTCGACGGTGTCGGAGATCCAGGTGTACTGCCCGTTCGGGTCGAGTTTGCCGCGGATGAGGTCCGCGGTCGCCTTGGTGATGCCCTCGTCGCCGCCGTAGTGCCCCTTGATCACGGGGATGATGTTGACGACGATCTTGCGCTTGCCCTTGTCGAACAGCCTCAACTCGATCACGCTGCCCGTATCGTCGGCGATCAATTCGCCCTTGGTGCCGCGGATCTCGGTGTGTCGGTGGTCCTTCTCGTTGAACGCGCTGGCGGTCATCACGATCTTGACGCCGTTCTCCATCTCCATGTTGACGGTCTGGCAGTCGACGACGTCGTTGTCGCAGCCGAACACGCATCTCGACCAGAGCTTGCCGCGCTCGCCGTTCTTCAAAGCGTCGATGACGTCCGCCTTTTTGGGGCTAACGCTGAACGCATAGGTGCCCCACGGGAACTTGTGCCCCTTGAGCCCTCTGCCGACATATTGATAGGTGCACTCGTAGATGCAGCTGTCCTTGTACTTGCAGTCAAAGCAGTTGTCCGCCGCGCCCTCGGGCTTGTTGGCGGAGGTGAACCAGCTGAGGTCGCCGTACGACGACAGGCTCTTGCACTTCGCGCCCGCGAACCAATAGAGCAAATCCATGTCGTGGCAGCACTTGGCGAGCAGCATCGGAGAGGTCTCCTCTTCGCGGCGCCAATTGCCTCTGACATAGCTGTGGCAGAAATGCCACCACGAGATGTGCTCGTCGTGCTTGATCAATTTGACCTGACCGATCACGCCCGAGTCGAGCAGCTCTTTTATCTTGCGATAGTAGTTGGCATATCTGAGCACATGGCAGACAAGCACTTTCCTGCCGTGCTCACGCGCATACTTTTCGATCTCGATGCACTCTTTGACGTCGGGGCTGACCGGCTTTTCCATCAACAGATCGTACCCGAGCGCGAGCGCCTTCATCGCGTGACCGTAGTGGTCGCGGTCCTGAGTCGCGATCACCATGACGTCGGCGACCTTGCCCTGAGCAAAGAACTTTTCCTCGTCGGTGAAGCAATGAGCGTCATCCACGCCCCATGCGGTCTTGACGTTGTCTATCTTCGATTGATATTTGTCGCAGATCGAGACGATCTGCACGTCAGGCATCGCATTGAGGTGTCCGCCGTAATTGCGGCCTCTCGAACCGAGACCTATCACCGCGATCTTGTGCATATCAAACCCCCGAATAGGCGGAGAAGCCGCCGTCGATTGGCACGACGATGCCGGTGACGAAGCCCGCCTTTGTGTCGTCGGTCAGGAACGTCAGCGTGCCGAGGATCTCCTCCGGCTCGCCGAACCTGCCCATCGGAGTGCCGGCGAGGATCTTTTGCGCCCTCGCGGTCGGCTTGCCGTCATTGTCGAACAGCAGCCCGTAATTCTGCTTGGTGACAAAGAAGCCGGGCGCGATCGCGTTGACTCTGATGCCCTCTTTGGCGAAGTGCACCGCGAGCCACTCGGTGAAGTTGCTGACCGCCGCCTTCGCGCCGCTGTATGCGGGGATGCGGGTGAGCGGACGGAACGCGTTCATCGATGAGACGTTGACGATGTTGCCGCCTCTGCCGATCATATCCGCCGCAAACACCTGCGTCGTGAGGAAGGTCGCGAGGAAGTTGAGCTTGAACACAAAGTCCACGCCGCCGCCGTCGAGGTCGAAGAAGCTCTTGACGTCGGGGTCTTTCATGTCTTTGATGTCAAAGTAGTCGTTGGTGGTCGTACCCTTGGGGTTGTTGCCGCCCGCGCCGTTGATCAGGATGTCGGTGAGACCGAGCTCCTTGTTGATCAGCTCCTTTGCCGCCGCCATGCTGTCCTTTTCGAGGCAGTTGACCGCGTACGCCTTGGCGACGCCGCCGTCGGCAACGATCTCGTCCGCAACCTTTTGAGCCGCGTCCTTGTTGAGGTCGAGCACCGCTACCTTTGCGCCCAGCCTCGCATACTCTTTCGCCATCATGCTGCACAGGATGCCGCCCGCGCCGGTGATGACGACCACTTTGTCCTTGTAAACTTCCATATTTTCTTCTCCCTTTATAATATCAATATTTAACGGTCGGGACGTACTTGCCGCGAGCCTTGCCCACAGCCTCGATTATCCCGTCCAAATACATCGCGCCGAGCGCGCGGTCGTACAGACCGTAACCGGCTCTGCCCTTTTCGCCCCAGATCATCCTGCCGTGATCGGGTCTGACGTAGCCGTCGAAGTCGATGTCGTACAACGCGTTCACGATGTCGTACATGTCCAGGCTCCCCTTGTCGGAGATGTGTCCGCTCTCCTCAAAGCAACGCTCGCCGGTGATCTTGACGTTGCGCAAATGCGCAAACGCAATCCTGTCCTTGCACGCGCCGATCATCTCGGGCAGTTTGTTGGCGGGGTCTACGCCCAGCGAACCGGTGCAGAAAGTGATGCCGTTGTACGGGCTGTCGACGATGGAGAACATGCGCTTGTAACTCGCGCTGCCTGTGATGATGCGCGGCAGTCCGAAGATGCCCCACGGCGGATCGTCGGGGTGGATCGCCATCCTCACGCCGTACTCCTCGGCGACGGGGATGACCTCTTTGAGGAAGGTCGCGAAATTGCCCCACAGCTTCTCTTCGTCGACGTCCTTATATCTGCCCAGCAGCTCTTTGAGTCCGTCTTTGGTGTAGCTCTCGTCCCAGCCGGGCAAGCTGAGTTCGCTCTTGAGCGGATCGAGCGACAGCACGGTGTCGCGGTCGTACGCAAGCGCGTTGGAGCCGTCGGGCAGCTGCTTGGCAAGGTCGCTTCGCAGCCAGTCGAACACGGGCATGAAGTTGTAGCAAATGCACCTCACGCCGGCGTTGCCCAATCTGCGGACATTCTCCTTGTAATTGTCGATCAGCCTTGCGGCGTCGGGGCCGCCCAGCTTGATCTCTTCGTGCACGGGCACGCTTTCGACGACTTCGAATTCCAACCCCTTGGCGTTGGCGAGCGACTTGAGCCTGTTGATGCTCTCGTTGCTCCACACCTCGCCGACCGGGGTGTCGTAGACGGCGGTGACCACGCCCGTCATGCACGGGATCTGCCTGATCGCGTCAAGCGTGATCGCGTCGTTCTCGCCGTACCAGCGGAAAGTCATTTTGAATGCCATTTATTTTCCCTCCGTAAGAGCTTTCGCATTGCCGTAGCAGAGCGCCCTTGCGACCTTCTCCGCCCTGCCGAGATCGCCGCCTGCGGTCTTTGCCAGCCAATTGCAGACGATCTGCCTGTAATAGTCGTGACGCGTATAGGACAAGAAGCTGCGGCTGTCGGTCAGCATGCCCACCATGGACATGATGTGCCCCAGCTCGCCCAGCGTGTCGAGCGTGTCTTCCATCCCGCGTCTGTGGTCGCAGAACCACCAGCTGATGCCGATGTGCACCCCTCTGAACGCGCCCGCCAAAGTGACCAGCGGATAGTACGCGGTCGGATTGAGCGAATAGAGTATCGTCTCGGGCAGCGCGTTTGCGCCGTTCATCGCGTCGAGCATGCGCGCGACTCGTGCGGTCGGCACGGGGTCGGCGGCGCAATCGAAGCCCGCATCCGCACCGATCTCGGCAAACGCCTTGCCGTTGCAGTTGCGCGCAACGGACAGATGCATCTGCATCACCATGCCGCGCGCCTTGTATCCCTTAGCAAGGAAGAGGTAGAGCGCGCCCTTGTAGGCGTCGACCTCCTCCGCCGAGACCGCCTTGCCGGCGATCAACTTGTCAAAAATCTTTGCCGCCTCGGCGTCGTCCGCTATGCTTGCCGGGAAGCCCTCGACGCCTATGTCCGAGAACTTGCAGCCGTGCGCCTTGAAGTAGTCCATGCGCGCGAGGATCGCCTCTTTGAAACCGTCGAAGTCGTCGGCATCGACGCCTGCCGCCTTCGCGAGCGCGCGGACGTATTCCGCGTAGCCCGGCTTGTCCGCCGAAACCAGCTTGTCCGTACGGAAAGAGGGCGCGACCTTGATGTCAAAGCTCTTGTCGGCGGCGATCGCCTCGTGCCAACGCAAATCGTCGCACGGGTCGTCCGTCGTCGCGACGTACTCGACGTCCGCCATCTTCATCAACTTGCGGGGCGAGAGCTTTTTCGCGGCAATGACCGCGTTTGCCTCGTCCCAGATCTTTTGCGCATTCTCCGCATTGAGCGGAAGATCTATCCCGAAAAAGAAGCCCAGCTCCGACTGCACCCAATCTTTGATGGGGTTGCCGAACGCATAGCCCGTCGCCTCGGCAAACGCGACGAACTTGTCCTTCATCGGCGCGTCGCCGGTGATCAGCCTCTCGTCGACGCCGAAACCGCGCATCAGACGCCACTTGTAGTGGTCGCCGCCGAGCCACATGCCGCCGATGTCCTCAAACGGCTTGTCCTCAAAAATCTCCTGCGGCGACAGGTGGCAGTGATAGTCCACTATCGGCAAGCCCTCGACCTTGTCGTAGAGCGCCCTTGCCGCGTCGCTTGCAAGCAAATCGACCGTCTTACCTCTGTACTCTGCCACTTCCGTCTCCTTGCATGAGCTTGAGGACCTCGTCCTCGCTCACAGCGTTGAAATCGCCTTCTATCGTATGCTTGAGGCAGGACGCCGCGACCGCAAATTCAAGCGCTTTCGCCTCGTCCCAACCGTTGACAAGCCCGTGAATGAGCCCTGCGCCGAAGCTGTCGCCGCCGCCCACTCTGTCGATGATATCGACGTCGTAATGCTTGCTCGCAAACACCTTGTCCGCGGTCACGAGGATCGCCGACCAGCCGTTGCGCCCCGCGCTGTAACTCTCGCGCAGCGTGAATGCGACCGCCTTCATCGACGGGAACATCCCGAGTACCTTGCGCCCGATCTCGGCATAGCCGTCCGCGGACAGCTTGCCGCCCTCGATCGAACTGCCCTTCGCCTCGATGCCGAACACGTCCTTGCAGTCCTCTTCGTTGCTGATCAAATAGGTGACGCCGTCGAGAAGCGAACTCATGACCTTGTTCGCCTTTTCGCGGCTCCAAAGTTTTTTGCGGAAGTTGAGATCGCACGACACCGCAACGCCGCGCGTTTTCGCCTCTTTCATCAAAGCGGCGACCATGTCGGCGGCTTTGTCCGAGATCGCCGGAGTGATGCCCGTCCAATGCAGCCAATCGACGCCGTCCAAAAGCGCGGATGCGTCATAATCTTTCGCCTCGATCTCGCTGATCGCGCTGTGCGCCCTGTCATAGATGACCTGTGACGCACGCTGCGAATATCCCTTTTCGCAAAAATAGATGCCCATCCTGTCGCCGCCGCGGACGATCTTGTCCACGTCGACGCCTCTGCCGCGCAGCGTGTTGACGCATGCGTCCGCGATGGGATTGAGCGGCAGCTTGGTGAAGAACTCCGCATTGTCGCCGAATTGCGCAAGCGACACCGCAACGTTCGCCTCGCCTCCGCCGTACACCGCCTCGTAGCTGTCCGTCTGAATGATGCGCTTGTACCCGGGCGGCTGAAGCCTGAGCATGATCTCCCCTGCGGTCAAGACCTTTTTCATGCCTTACCTCCCCTGACGGCGGCGATCTTTGCGACAAGTTCGCGCGCGGTGTTCTCGACCGCGCCGAAGTCGCCGCTCGCCGCGCCCTTTGTCAAAAAGCTGCCTGCGCCGACCGCATAGGCTCCCGCCTTGAACCAATCGGCGATGTTGTCGAGATTGACCCCGCCGGTGGGCATGATGTCCAGCTGCGGCAAAGGACCTTTGAGCGCCTTGAGCCCCTTGGGACCCGCGACGTCGCCGGGGAACAACTTGACCAAGTTCACTCCCGCTTCGAGCGCCGCGACCGCCTCTGTCGGACTGAAAACGCCCGGCACGACCGCGACCGCGTATCTGTTGCAAAGTTTGATCGTATCGAGATTGAGCGCCGGTGAGAACACAAACTTCGCCCCGGCGAGAATCGCCGCGCGAGCGGTCTCGGGATCGAGCACGCTGCCAGCCCCTACGATGACGTCGTCGCCGTAACGGGAGCAAAGCTCCGCGATCAGCTTGTCCGCACCGGGCACGGTGAACGTGACCTCGATCAGCTTGACGCCGCCGCGCACGCATGCGTCGACGGAGGCAAGCGCCTTTTCGAACCCGTCGCCTCTGATGACGGCGACGACTCCGCACTCTCCGATCTTTTGCAAAACCTGTTGTCTGTTCATATCCATCCTCATCTTTCGGGCACGATTGCGCCCCGATGTCTTGCGCTCGGTGGCGAACGCGCATGCGCCCGCCTCTCGGGTACATTCTTATTATAAAATATTTGTCACCGAATTTCAAGTAATAACTTCTCAAAATTATGGACAAAACGGTTGAGTTCTGCTATAATCAAATCAAGGAGGTGCGACATGCCCATCATCAATTATATCGGAAAGAACATGAAGACCTACAACGTCTCGCGTCACCAGCACGACTATTGGGAGATCATCTACTGCACCGGCGGCGACGGCAAGATTGAGTTTTTCGACGGCAATCCGCCCATCGAGTACTCGCGCAATCAGATCGTCATCATTCCGCCGCACACACTGCATGCCAACAGCTCCGAGTCGGGCTTCCGCAACATCTACCTGACCATCGCCAATTGGACCCCGTCCTTCAAAAAGGCGCTGCTCGTGTCCGACAATCAGCAAAAAGATATCTACAACGTCCTCAACCTTTGCTATCGCTATTTCAACACGGAGACGAGAAATCAAGCCAACATCATCCTCTCGTTCACCGAGCTTGTCATCAACATTTTGACCGCGTTCGCCGGCACCAACAACTGCTCGCGGCAGGTCGAGATCATCGCGTCCGCGATCGTCGAAAACTTCTCCGACCCGACCTTCTCGCTGGACGACGTCTACAAGACGTTTGCGCTCAGCAAGGACTATATCCGCCGTCAATTCATCAAGGAGAAGGGCATCTCACCCCTTCAATTCCTCAACAATACGCGCATCGCGTTCGCGCAAAAGCTGCTGCTCAGCAAGAACGTCAACAACTACAAGATCTACGAGATTGCCGAGATGTGCGGCTTCTCCGACCAGCTGTACTTTTCGCGCGTGTTCAAGAAAATCACGGGGATTAGTCCCAAAGAATACACCTGCATCCCTAAAAGTAACAAATATAATTCAGACTGACCGCGCATAACGGCACACCTTCGCGGCGCGCAGGACGTCTCGGGGTCGGTCACGTACCTCTAGTACGCTCCCTCCCC
>CABKMX010000009.1 GCA_902373595.1 uncultured Christensenellaceae bacterium | reverse complement strand
ACAGAGATATATCTGCTCTCTTCCGTCTCAACCGCGCCGTCCACATTCGTGACCGTATATTTGATCAACAAGTCTTCGCCGAACGCAGTCATTCCGACGCTCGCGTCGCTTGCGCTGAAGTCGATCAGCTTGGAGCCGTCCGCCAAATTATAGACGGAATAGCCGTCACTGCCATCGGAGACGATATAGATGCCGTGGTCGAAGTCGGGTTCAATGACATTCTCCATCTCGCAGATTGTCGTGCTCGTCCCGGTCGCGACGTCGTAGACCTTGAAATCGCCTGCCGACGCTTCCGCATCGGGCTCGGCGTCGGGATCGACCTCGTTCATCTCGGCATAGTAAACCTTGCCGGGGACGGACGCAACAAAAACTTTTTCTCCCGGCTTGTAGGTATAGCCGAGCGTGAACAGATACTCGCCGGAGACGGTGAAGTAATCGTTGCCCTTGACGAGCAAGCCGCTCGCGTCATTGTTGATGCCGAGCGAGCTGAGATATTCGCCGACGACGTTGCCATCGCTGTCATAATATCTGTCGATGGTGCCGTCGGTGAGGATGAGATATTCGCCGACAACATCAAAGCTTGCCGCGCCGGGCATAATGTCGTCCAAGTCGCAGACCACCTTCATGTCGGAGTCAAAGAGCACCATGCCGCCGGGGACGAGAGCCTTGTCATCGCCGATCTTTGCGACTTCCATCGGGAAGACGTCCATCATCATTCCCAAAAGCCCCGCGCCGTTGCTTCCGTCCAGCACATATCCGAAGTCCGCCTCGGACACTTTGCCCGACTTCCAGTCGTACTTGTATTGAGCAACCGCGTACTTGTCGGCGCCTTCATAGAAATCATAGTCCGACGCGTCCGCAGGCAGCTCCTTGAGCTCTTGCAGCAAGACCGCCTTCTTTGTCGCCGCGACAACTTCGGTGCTGCGTCCCGGGACCAAGTTTTCCATGTTGACGAGTCGGAGCACGTTGCCGTCCTTGTCGTACACTCTCGCCACGGTGTCGTCTACAAGCTCGATGTCGACATCTTCAAGCTCGATCATGACGCCCTCGGGCTCAAGCGTCGGCTCTTCATCGCCGCCCGTCGTCTCGCCGATCTCGGTCACCGTCTCCGTCTGAGGATCGTATTCGAGCACACCAACGTCGTCGACATAGAGCACATTGCTCATGACATACGGAAGGATGACGCTGTTGCCGTCATACTTGAATTCGAAGAATTGATTGACGGCGTCCGCGGTGTAAACGTTGATCATCTTCATCGCCGTGTCGTTGACATACCAGCACCAATCCGCGACGGCAGTGGGTGCGATTTGTCCCGTATAGATCCGCGACGTTCCGCCGACCCAAAGCTCATAGTTGACATCGTTTGTGTCGGGGTCTGTCCTTTGGGCAATCAACGCCTTGCCGGAGACCAACACGTCCGCGCCGTCGAGGTCGTCGAGTTCCACCGCAGACATCGTCGTAGTGGTCGCGTATTGATTGCTGAGTCCGAAGATTGCGTCGTAAAGCGACTTGACATCGCCGGAGCCGCCGTCGCAAGCGGTAAAGGACACCGCCATGACGACGACCGCGAGAGCCGCCACGACCATGATTGCAACTTTCCTTTTCATAAGTTCCTCCTTGAACATATAAGTTCACTGTTAGTATATCATATATTTATCGATAGGTCAATATTCTTTGCGAAAAATAACTTGCCGTTAACAAAACTTCACCCTCACCGACACACGGCAAGGGCGATTGCGCATACTTCTTCCGCCATTTGAGCGACAAAGGCTTCGTCGGCGACCTTGAGTTGAACGAGCATGTCTCCCTCCCTCTCCCCGACGATCGCCATCACTCCGATATCTCCCAATTTCGCGCTTCGTCGCTTGAATGCGCCGGCAGGTCGCAGTCCTCCGTCGCAGAGCTTGATCGATCCGATATCGACGAGATTTCCCATCGTCGCGTCGATAGTGACGATGACGTCTCCGCAGTGATACATCGCGAGCATTTTTCGGTACCTGTGTAGATTAAGCGCAGTTATCGGTCTTTCGAGCGTGCCGTAGACATAGGCATTTACGCCTGCCTCGAGCAGTTTGCTTCCGACGCGCGGACCTATGCTGTCGCCGACAATGCGCGGCGTGCCTATGCAGACGAACACTATCGACGGAACACTTTTTTGAATGACGCTCATACCGCGAGTGTTCCCCTCTCTTTTGTTTTTCAAACAAACTTTTGCAAATTTTCTCAAATATATTGACTTGCGCACTCTTTTTTGATATATTATATATAAAGTCAATCGTTATAGCGTCCTTTCGCGCCCAAAAGGCAGCCTACGGACGCGAGAGGTGTTTGATTATGAATCTTCTGTTGAGTGTCGATCTTGCGGGCATGTTGCCCGAGCTGCCGCTGTCGTATTTGGCGATAGCCGCGCTTGTGTTTGTCGTCATCGGCATGATTGTCGGCTTCTTCCGCGGGTTCGGCGCAGAGTTCTTGTTTTTGATCAAGTTTGTGCTGGTTGTGGTCGGCGCGATGGTCGTCATGTTCCTCGTCGGGCCTATGATCTCCGACGCGCTCGGCGATTCGCTTGAGTCCGATTCCCCGATTTACGGCAATTTGACGATGGACGTCTTGCTGAACGTCGCTTGCTATTGCGCGGGCATCATCGCTCTTTGGATTGTCACCGGCATCATCTGGTACTTCCTCAAACGCATTTTCCTGCGCCGCAAACAACACGGCGCCAGCCGCTTCTTCGGCATCGTCTTCGGTGCGATTAAGGGCTTTGCGTTCGCGCTGTTCTTCACCTGGGTGATCGCGTCGCTCGCTCCCGCGCTCGAAGAGGTCAAGTTCTTCGCCGACAACGCGACCGTCGATCCGATAGGACAATTCCTCATCGAACAAAACTTGCTCGGTCAATTGGCAGACATGCTCAAAGGGCTGTTCTGATGACAAACGATTTTGTTTCCGCCGCTCCGCTCGGGGCGGCGTTTTTTATGCAAAGATTGCCCTGAGGGCGGAGAACGCGAATTGCCCGGCAATACCGCCGTATCCCGACACAAAGCAAGACAGTGCGCTCGCCGCTCCGAACGCGATTTCGGCTACGCTGTAGAGCAAGCCGCAAAGGACGTTGAGCATCGCCGCGGCGACAACTCCCCTTTTGCGTACGCCGCCCAAAAACGCGGTCAAGCCGAACGCCGCCGCGCCGGCGAAGAAAACGGCAAAATACTCATAGGACATCATACGCAAGTCTATGCTCTTCGCGGCGGCGATAGAAACGCCGCGCGCAAGTTGCGCAAAAGTGTTCATTTCCTCGCAAATATATGTTATAATATTTTTATGGCGAGAAAGTTTTCCAAATGGCTGCGGCTGGACAACAGCGCAAAGATCTTCCCAATGATGGCGAACAAGAACGAACAGAACTTGTTCTGTCTCGCTTTCCGCCTCTACGAAGACGTCGAGCCCGCGGTGCTGAACGAGGCGCTCGTCGCGACCGTCAAGCGCTTCCCGTCCATCAACGTCAAGCTCAAAAAGGGCGTTTTTTGGCACTATTTCGAAGAGCACACCGGCAAGCCGCACGTCTACGAGGCAAGCCCCGTCGCGCTGCGCCGCATCTCGCCGCACAATGCGGGCGGATTCTATTTCCGCATCTCCTACTATCGCAACAATATATACGGCGAATTTTTCCACGCGCTGACCGACGGCAAGGGCGCGGCTGAGTTTATGAAGAGTCTGCTGTTCACCTACTTCCGCATGCTGGGCAAAGACGTGGACGGCGAACAGCTGGTGATGACAATCAACTCGCCGCCCAATCCCAAGGAATACGAAGACAGCTTTCAGACCTATTATCAAAAGAAGAAGCTCTCGGAGCTTCCGATCGACTCACTCAAGGGACAGACGGCGTTCGCGATTCCGGGCGCGGAATTCGACGGTCCGGGCATGGGCGAAATCAACATCTATGTCAAATCGGCGGACTTTCTCTCCTTCTGTCACGCGCACAACGCGACCGTCACCGAGATGATCGGCGCGCTGTTCATACTCAGTCTCTACGACGCCAAGATCAAGCCGCTCAACCTGCCGCCGCAGAACATTCAATTGTTCGTCCCCATCAATTTGCGGCGCATCTTCCCTTCCGAGACGGTGCGCAACTTCTCGCTGTTTTCGCGCATAGGGGTGATGTCGTCGGACGACATGAAGCTTGACGAGCTGATTGCCCACATTCACGAAAAACTCACCGCCGACACTCAAAAAGACGTGCTCGGCGCAAAGATTTCGACGACCGTCTATGCCGAGAAATTCTTGCCGCTGCGCTTGACGCCGCTGTTTTTGAAGAGGTTGATCTTCAACATCTCCAACCTCTTTTTCGGCAAACACAAGAAGACCGCGACTTTTTCGAGCGTCGGCGTACTGAAACTCCCCGAGAGTTTCCGTCCGCTGGTGCGCGATTGCTACTACTCGATTGCCGCCAACAAAAAGAGCCCGATCACCGTGACCGCGGTGACCGCTTTCGACATGATGTGCATCAACTTTACACGTTCGATAACCGACACGGACACCGAAAAACGCTTTGTCAAGTACCTGCACGACGCGGGGATAGAGGTCACCGTCTCGTCCAACTATTGGGAGGTGGAAAATGCATTGTAAGTATTGCGGCGTCTCGATCGACGACGACAGCAAGATCTGCCCGCTGTGCCACGAGCTGGCGGTCGACGACGGCAAGGAGACAAACACCAACTTCCCCCCGAAGACGGAGAAGGCGAAGAAGCCGCGCTCGCGCGTCAACTTCCACAATCTCTACATTTCGATAGCGGTACTTGTCGCCGGCATTTGCGTCGCGATCAATTTGACGCTGACGCCGGACGTATATTGGTTCACAATCGTGATGGCGGTGCTCGCGTACGGCTATTTGACCGTCGCCAACACCGTGATGTCCAACAGCAGCATTTGGATCAAGATCTTTTGGCAGATTTTGATGATCACATTGATCCTTTGGGCGGCGCAATCGGTGCTCAATCCGCTGTTCGACGAGAGCGCCAATTGGCTTCTCGACTACGCCCTGCCTCTCATCTTGGGCATTTCGGTGGTCGCGCTGGGCATCACCGCGGCGAGTCTGATTCGCAAAGAGCCCTCCCTTTTGGTCGACAACCTGTTGATCAGTCTGATTGGCTTTTTGCCCATCATATTGTATGCGGCGAACGTGATCGAATCGGTGATCCCGTCGGCGATATGCGCGGGGCTTTGCGGCTTGTCCATCTTTTGCTTCATCGCCTTTGCGCGAGACGAGCTGTGGGCGGAGATTGTGCGCCGCTTCCACTTTTGAAAATTCGCCGCGACGCGCGGCAGACAATATAATGAGGTGAAATTATGTATTACATTGGCGTAGACGTAGGCGGCATGAGCATCAAGGGCGGTCTCGTCACCGAATCGGGCGACATCGTCGCAAGACATACCGTCGAGACACAGCGTTACAGCGAAGAGTACGGCATCGCCGAGGACATCCGCAAGGTCGTCGACGGCGTACTTGCCGAGGGCAAGGTCGACATCTCCGACATCTTGGGCATCGGCATCGGTCAGCCCGGCTCGGTCGACTCAGAGCGCGGCATCATCCGCTACTCCAACAACATTCCCCTCGAGCGCGTCCCCGTCGTCGCTCAGCTCAAAAAGTTCTACGACGTGCCCATCTACATCAACAACGACGCCAATTGCGCGGCGCTCGGCGAATATGTGTTCGGCGCGGGCAAGGGCTATCGCGACATCGTGTTCGTCACACTCGGCACGGGCGTGGGCAGCGGCATCATCATCGGCGGCAAGCTGTTTGAGGGGCGCGAATGCGCCGGCGCCGAGGCAGGCCACATGGTCATCGTCTGCGGCGGCTAGCGCTGCAATTTCGGCAGGCGCGGCTGTTGGGAGGCGTACGCTTCCGTCAGCGCGCTCATCCGCCAAACCAAGGCGGCGATGGAGCTCCACCCCGACTCGCTGATGCACGAAGAGGCTGCCGCCGAGGGCAAAGTCAGCGGCAAGACCGCGTTTGTCGCGGCAAAGCGCGGCGACAAGGCGGCGCAAGAGGTCGTAGACAAGTACATCGACTATGTCGGCGAAGGACTTGTCAACCTCGCGGACATCTTCCGCCCCGACGTCATCCTTCTCGGCGGCGCGATTTCCAAAGAGGGCGAACGCCTGACCGCCCCCCTTCAAAAGAAAATGGACGCCGAAGCGTTCGGCGCCAAGTTCAACCCCCGCGTCGCGGTCAAGATCGCGTCTCTTCGCAACGACGCCGGCATCCTTGGCGCCGCCGCCCTCGTCTGCTCGGACAGGGCATAAATCGGCAGCAAAACAAAAAATCGCGGCGCTCCTTTCGGGGCGCCGCTTTCTTGAACCGAAATCAAACTATCAGATCCGCCAAATAGCTCGATCCGATCAGAACGGCGAGGTAGGAGAAGTTGATCAGCGAAAACAATCCGAGATAGCGCAGCGTCTTGCCGGGTTCGCGTTTGCGGTACTCCCCGAGGGTGATGAGGCTTGCAAGCGAGGACACCGGCGTGCCGAGTCCGCCGATGTTGACGGCGATCAGCAGGTGGCGGTAGTCTGTCGTAAAGCGCGACAGCAGCACCGCGGACGGCACGTTGCTGATGACTTGGCAGGTCGCGGTGCCGACGAGGAGCGGCGACATCGCGACGACGGACGCGAGCAGGTCGCGGACCGCCGGGATGCGCGAGAGATTGCCCGAAAAGACAAAGAACGCGCAAAAGGTCAGCAGCAAGCCGTAGTCGACGCGCAAAAAGCACTTGGGCTCGAGTATCGCCAACGCGACGGTGACGACAATCAGCCCGACGTAGTACGGGAACACGCGGAAGACAATCATCACCGACAGCGCGAACAGCACGAAGTAGACGATCATTCTCCACACGGGCGGCGCGGGTTCGGGGTGAGTCTCGAGGCGTATCGGCTCGGGCTTGACGACAAGGCAAGTGCCGGCGATGAGCACGAACGCCACCGCGAACGGGATCGCCATGATCGCGAAGAATTCGCCCGCATTGATCTCAAAAAACGAATACAGGTACAGATTTTGGGGGTTGCCGAACGGGGTCAGCATACCGCCGAGGTTGGCGGCGACGTTCTGCATGACAAAGACGAACGCGGTATATTTTGTCTTGCCGCACGACGACAGCACCAGCCATCCGAGCGGCAAAAATGTGATCAGCGCCATATCGTTCGCCATAATCATCGAGCCGAAGTAGGTGACGAACACCAGCGCGAACGTCACGCGGCGCATATTGCCGAACGCGGTGACGATTTTGACCGCCAGCCACTCGAAAAAGCGGCGGCGTTTGAGCGCGCTGACGACCGCGAGCGTGCAAAAGAGGCAAGACAGCGTGTCGAGGTCGAAATAGTCGGCATAGCCGCCGTCGGGCGGCACAAAAAAGCAAGTGACCGCCGCCGCGACCAGCGCGACGATCAGCACGATACGGCTTTTGAGAATGCCCTTGACGATGTACCACTTGGACGCCTTTGCGACGTCCCTCTTTTGCTCTTCCATATTCCGCGAATATTTATATACCTTTGCGCGCGAGTTTGCAAGCGTTTGGGGACGGTTTTCAATATTAAATTAACCTTTCTTTGTTGACAACTCCGCCGTTTTGAAGTACAATCGAACCAAGGAGAAAATTATGAAAAGGCGCTATTTTTTTGCGGCAATTTGCGTTGTCTGCACCGTCGCTTTGACGGCTGTCCTCTTTGTTTCCTGTCTGCCGATGCCCGACATGCCCGAGTTCGACGCGGAGCGAAACGTCGACGCCTCGCGCGGCGAGACAACTTTCACCGTCGCGAGCTACAATGTTTGGAGCGGCGGCAACACCCTCGAAAACGAATATGCGATCGCGGCTCAGCTTGACGACTATGGCGTAGACGTCGCCGGGCTTCAGGAGGTCGACACCGACGACTTCGACCGTCGCGGCGGAGGCTTCACGACCGCGTTGACGAGCGGTTCCCTCGTCAACAAACACTTCACCCCCACCGAAACATACGCTATGGGCGACAAGTACGGCATTATGACGACGACGTCCCGCACAATCGCCGACGCGCAATACGCGATGCTGCCCTATCCTTACTCATACGTCTCCGCACAAATGGAGCCGCGCATGGTACAGCGGACGCTGGTCGACGTGGACGGCGTGCGGATCGCGTTTTACAACACCCACCTCGACTACACAGCCGCACAGAAAGACGGCAGGCTGCTGCGCGAACTGCAAGTGGAGTTCATCTTCGAGCTGATGCAGAGCGACCCGTCCCCTTACAAAGTGCTGACCGGCGACTTCAACATCGCGTCGTTCGACGACCTGGCGCCTTTCTTCGACAGCGACGACTATGCGCTCTTCATAAACCCGGACAACGCGCTCGCGACGTTTTCGGGGGATTCGTCTTTTCGCAGCATAGACAACATCATCTACACTTGCAAGACCATGGAACTCACGGGCGGCGAGGTCGTCGCGACCGACCTGTCCGATCACTATATGGTTACGGCGTCTTTCAAGACGCTCTCCTAAGTCTCGGGAGGAATCATGAACAAATTTCAACGGACGCTTTTCTCAAAGACATGTGCGTCGGTGTTCGCCGTTTTGGCGGCGCTCGCGCCCCTGTTCTTCTATGCGAGCCGCAGCAACCAGCACGTCTTTTTGGACATCGCGCTGTTCTCCGGCTTTTCGCAAATGCTGTTTTGGCTGATTGCGGCAAACGCAATCGCCGCGACCGCATGGGCGGCGCTCGCGTTCAAAAAGCGCGATCTCTTTGACTCGCACGCCAATGCGATGACGGCGGCGTACGCGATCACCGACTTTTTCACCGCGGCATTTTGCATTCTCAACATCGTCCTGCTGATCTCGGGCGGCGAGGAGACAGCTCCCGTCGTACTGCGCGGCGCGGCGGGTTTGGCGCCGTACGCGCTGCTCTATTTTGCGATAGTTTTCTTTGCGCTGTTCTTCCCCGAGATCAAGCACAAGATCGCGCGCGTCGCGATCGTCTCTCTCGTCGGCGTCGCGCTCGTGCTGGGCGCTGTCCTGACCGTCTATTCCCCTGCCGTCTACGGTTTTGTCTCCGACCCGATGGTGCTCGACACCGGCTCCGACTACTCGATCGTGTTCGCGACGACGGACGAAGGGACGGGCTTTGTCGAATACGAATACGAGGGCGAGACCTATCGCGTCTACGACCAAAAGCAGGGCAAGATAGAGTCCGACTCGCGCGTACACTCCGTCCGCGTCCCGTACGAACATCTCGACAACAACAGCTATACCGTCGGCTCGATGCAGGTGTACGAGCCGTACGCCTACGGCAGCCGCAGCGGCAAGACGATTGTCTCGGAAGAATACGCGTTCACGCCGTGCGACGGCGAGACGCAGACTTGGCTTTGCGTGTCCGATTGGCACACGCGCAACGACTTGGCAAAGGACGCGATAGCCTTCCTCGGCGACTATGACGGAGTGATTCTTCTCGGCGACGCGTCGCCCGACCTAGGCACCGAGGACGAGCTCGTCCGCTACTTGATTGAGTTCGGCGGCGACCTCGGCGGCGGCACGATGCCGATAGTGTACACGCGCGGCAACCACGAGACGCGCGGCGCGTATGCGCCCTATCTTGCGGACGCGCTCGGCTTGGACGAATTCTATTTCGAGGTCAAAGCGGGCGACTACCGCTTCGTCGTGCTCGACAGCGGCGAGGACAAAGAGGACTCTCACCCCGAATACGGCGGACTTGCCGACTTCGCCGCCTACCGCGCGGAGAACGTCGATTGGGTCGAGACGTTGACCGAGGACGGCAAGACGATCGCGCTCTGCCACTCTCCGCGCTTCTTCATCGAAGAGGACTTGACCGACCGCACAATAGCGGCGCTGACGGGCATAAAGACGTCGGCGGCGCTCACCGGGCATTGGCACTACTGCGACCTCGACACCGAGACCTATCCCGACCTTCCCGTCTTCATCGACGGCGGACACAAAGACGGCGTGTTCGTCGCAAGCCGCGTGACGCTGTCGCCTAGCGGCATTGCGCTGTTCGCGTGCGACGACGGCGGCACGACGATTATGGACGAAACTTTGCCTTGGCTCAATTGAGCTAAGGGCAGACAAAAACACGGGCGTTTTTCGCGCCCGTGTTTGTTTTTCGCCGTTTTCTCCGCCGTCAGCCCTGCTCGTTTTCCTTGAATATGACCTCGTGTCTGCGCTCTCTCAAGATTGCGGCGAGGTCGCGCTCGTCGTTGGGACGGCGCGGCAGGATGACGCCGCCGCCCTCTCCGCCGCGGTAGTGGAAGTCGCTACCTCCGGTCGGGATGAGCCCCGTCCTTTTGCACAATCCTACCGCAAGCGCGTTGCGCGAGTCGTGCCCGGGGTGGGTGTTGGAGATCTCTATGCCGTGCAGCAGCGACGTGTCCATGACGTCGCACATCTCGCGGTAGGGGTGTGCCTGCGCCAGCACTATGCCGCGGCTGTCGCACCATTCGAACAGCTCCCTTTGCGTCATTGTCAAGAACCTCTCGCAATTTTCGCGCAGCTCGTCCGCGGTGATTCCGTACATCAAAAACTCCGCATACGGGTGGTCGGGCTTGTAGTAAGTGACCTCGTCGGGCGACACTTCCGCGCCGGCAAACACGTCGATGCCGACCTTTGCGCACTCCTCTTTGAGCTCAAGAAGGTCGCGCAGCCAGCAGTCGGGGATGCTGCGAAAAAGTCTCTTCCACGGCGGCGCGACATAGCCGTACAGGTCGTTGCGGTTGAGGTGGTTCGTGCAGACGATGCCGTTGTAGCCGGCGTCGGCATAGATCTTTGCGATGTCCGCCGGGCACTCCTTGCCGCAATCGCTGTTGCGCGAGGTGTGCAGGTGCATTTCCAATTTATATCCGTCCATTTCAACTCCTTTTCGCGGATATTCTATCACCGCGGCGGCGCGCTGTCAACCGCATGAAGCCCTTTGCGGCGGCGTGATCTGCCCGATCGCGCCAAACGCCACCCTGCCGCGCCGCCGATCGCTGCGCACAAAAAAAGAGCCGCGTTTGCGGCTCCGTTGCTTTGTCGACTTCACTCGACATATCTGTTCAAAGCGTTTGCGATGCCTGCGGCAACCGAATCGGGGTGGTCGGGGGTCTTGTCGCACGCGAGGCGGAAGACCATGACTCCGCCCGCGCCCGAGAGCAGCGCATACGCGGTCTTGTCCCCTGCGAGCGCCGGCGCGCAGAACGCGAAGTCCTCGAGCTGTCCGTCGCAGTCGACGTTGTATTGCAGGCTGTTCCAATAGTCCTCGTGCGGCACGTCGCGCCAATTCGCCCAGAACTGACCGCCGTCGACGGGGCGGCCGTACGCGGCGATGCCAATGTTGATCTGTTTGAGGTCGACGCCCTTTTCGAGGAAGCCGAGCAGACCCGCCTGCGCCTGATCGAGCGAGGACTGATAGCCGTCCTCGTCCCTGCCGTCGTACGCCATATATTGGATCTGATCGAAGCGCGCGAGCGTCTCTTCGCTCATGCCGAGCGCGCCGGACGACAGCGCGGCGGAGAGAATCGCGTCCTCTTTGACCGCCTTCATTCCGTCGTCGAGACGGGCGATGAACTTGTCATAGCACTCCCAATCGGCTTTGTTTTGGGGATATTCCCAATCGACGTCCAGCCCGTCGAGGTCATACTTTTTCATGAATTCGACCATTTGGTCGGCGACATACTCCCAGTGCTCCGCCATAAAGACGTTGACGCCGGTATGCCCTGCTCCGCCCGCTCCGTCGGCGAGCGCGGTGCAGACGATCCTGACCTCGTGCGACTTGTCGCTGCGGCGGTCGATAATCTGTTTGAGCGCGTTTAACTCGCGCGCAAATCCCTCTTCGCCGTCCTCGAAGTTGAAGACCATCTCTCCCTCGTTCCAATTGACCGCGCCGAAGATGAGCACGGTGTTGTAGACGTCGTAGTAGCGCGCGTAGGTGTCGATCTCCTCGTCGGAGCGCGTCAAGATTTCGGACGGGACGTCGCCGTCGAGCCGCTGATAGACGGTGACGTTGAAGTCATCCGCCGCGCGCTTGGGCTCGTTGTAAAGCTCTATGCTCTCTATCTTTGCGCTCTTGCCGCGGAACTTGTCGATCGACAGTCTGATCGCGTCGGCGGTGACCGCGTCAAAGCTCATCAGGCGCAGATTTTGTATCTTCTCGCTCTGATATATGACCTGCCACTGCCCGTCGACGCGCGCGAAGAGGCGGAAGTATTGCACCTCGTTGCCTGTCTCTCGGATGACGGCGGTGTTGAAGGTCTTGGCTCCGCCGAGATCGATCTCGACATAGCTGTTGAGCGCCTCGCTGCCGTCCGGACGGGTCGGGGTCCAGCTCTTGCCGTCCTTGGCGAGGATGTTTGCTCCGTCTGCCTTTTCTCGTCCGACGAGCGACTCATCCGTCACGGAACATCCGTCGCCGATGAGGTTGGCGGAAGAGAATTTCGGCTGGACGAAGTCGTCCGCCGACGGAGCTCCGCAGGCAGCCATCAGCGAGCAGCCGATCACCAGACAGAGCGCGGCCGCACACAGGCGGCACAATGTTTTGCGTTTCATAATTGCCTCCTTTCTTTCCACCGATATCATCATAACATAAGGAAAGGTGAATATCAAGCGAAGACAAAAAATAAGTTGAGCCGAACAATATACGAGGCGCGCCCGCTCTTTGCGGACGCGCCCTTTTTGATAGATTTTTCCTGCCCGTGTCGATGAGAGGCTTATTCGTCCTTGCCGTCGCTCGGAGCGCTCTCCTCTACGGTCTGCTCGGCGACCTGCTCGTCGGCGGGGGTTTCGGCGCCTTCGGTCTCCTCCTCGTGCGGCACGACGGTGAACGCGACGACCTTGCTGTTTTCGTCCTTGATGCGCATCACCTTGACGCCCTGCGTATTGCGGCTCATCTTGGAGATCTCGCTCGCCTTGACGCGGATGATGACGCCGTTGTCGGAGATGATCATCACGTCGTCGCTTTCGGGGTCGACCAATTTGAGGTTGACGACGTTGCCCGTCTTGTCGTTGAGCACGCCCACCTTGATACCGCTGCCGGCTCTGCCCTGTTGGCGATACTCGGACACGTCGGTGCGCTTGCCGTAGCCGTTTTGGGTGATGGTCAGCACCTCGCAGTTGTCGCGGACGAGGGTCATATCGACGACCGCTTCGCCGCTGTCGAGGCGGATGGACTTGACGCCCTGGCTGTTTCTGCCTGTCGGGCGGACGTCGTCCTCGTTGAAGCGGATGCACTTGCCGCCGCTGGACGCCATGATGACGTCCTGACCGCCCTTGGTGAGCTGCGCGCCGATGAGTTCGTCGCCGTCGACGAGGGTGATCGCGATCTTGCCGTTGCTGTTGATGCGGACGAACTCTTCGAGTTTTGTCTTTTTGATGAGACCGTTCTTTGTCGCCAGCATCAGGAAGCCCTCGCTGCCCTTGGGGACGGGGACGTACGCGCTGACCGTCTCGCCCGCCTCGAGGTTGAGGAGGTTGACGATCGCTCTGCCCTTGCTGCTCTTGCCCGCTTCGGGGATCTGATAGCCGCGGCAGCGGTAGACCTTGCCCTTGTTGGTGAAGAAGAGGATGTCCTCATGGGTATTGGTCGCGATGACGTTTTCGACGAAGTCCTCTTCCTTTGTCTTGTGGGCGGACACGCCGACGCCGCCGCGTCTTTGCACGCGGTATTCGTCCGTGCCCATTCGCTTGACATAGCCGTTGTGAGTAATGGTGACGACGATGTCCTCCTGCTCGATCAGATCCTCGATGTCGATGTCGCTGTAATCGTAGGTGATCTCGCTGCGGCGCGGGTCGTTGTACTTCGTCTTGATCTCGGTCAATTCCGTCTTGATGATGTCGACGATACGGCTGGGGGTCGCGAGTATGTTTTGCAGATCGGCGATCTGTTTGCCGAGCGCGTCCAACTCCTCTTGCAGCTCGTGGACAGCCAGCTGATTGAGTCTGTGCAGTCTCATGTCGAGGATGGCGTTGACCTGTTTTTCGGACAGCCCGAAGCGGCTCATGAGCCTTTCCGCCGACGTCTGTCTGTCGGGAGACGAGCGGATGATCGCGATGACCTCGTCGATGTCCGCCTGCGCGATGACGAGACCTTTGACGATGTGCTCTCTCTCGAGCGCCTTGTCGAGATCGAATTGCGTGCGGCGCGTAATGACCGCCTTTTGGTGTTTGACGTACGCTTCGAGGATCTCTTTGAGGTTGCAGATCTTGGGCGTGCCGTCTACGAGCGCGAGCATGATCATCGGGTTGGACACCTGCAATTGCGTGTGCTTGTAAAGCAAGTTGAGCACGACTTGCGGGTTGACGTCCTTTTTGATCTCGATGACGATGCGCATGCCTTCGCGGTCGGACTGTTCGTGGATGTCGGAGATGCCCTTGGCTTTGTTGACCTGATAGGGGATCTCGGTGACGATGAGGCGGCTCTTGCCGTTGCTGTGCTCTTCGATCTCGACCTTGGAGCGAATGATCGCGTTGCCGCGTCCGGTGCGATACGCCTTCTTGATGCCGCTACTGCCCATGATGAGCGCGCCGGTCGGATAGTCGGGCGCGGGGATGTAGTCCATCAGCTCCTCGATGTCGATCTCGGGGTTGTCGAGAAGGGCTATCGTGCCGTCGATGACCTCGCCGAGGTTATGCGGGGGGATGGACGTCGCCATACCGACCGCGATGCCGTCCGAGCCGTTGACGAGCAGATTGGGGAACCTGCTGGGCAGCACGACAGGCTGTTCGCGCGTGTCGTCGAAGTTGGGGTAAAAGTCGACGGTGTTCTTGTCGATGTCGCGGATCATCTCGTTTGCGATCCTGGACAGTCTGGCTTCGGTGTAGCGGTACGCCGCCGGGGGGTCGCCGTCTACGGAGCCGAAGTTGCCGTGCCCGTCGACGAGGGTGCAGCGGATGGAGAAGTCCTGCGCGAGCCTGACGAGCGCGTCATAGACGGAAACGTCGCCGTGGGGGTGGTATTTGCCCAGCACGTCGCCGACGATGAGCGCGCACTTGCGGTAGGGCTTGTCCGAGGTCAAGCCGAGTTCGTTCATGTCGAACAAGATCCTTCTGTGGACGGGTTTGAGACCGTCGCGCACATCGGGGATCGCGCGCGAGACGTTGACCGCCATCGCATAGGCGATGAACGACTTTTTCATCTCGCTTTCGAGTTCGATGTCGATATACTTGGTGCCTTTGAGCATCTCGTCGATATCTTTCTTGTTGCTCTTATCTTCCATGGTGTCTCCTTATACGTCGAGGTCGGCGACGAGGTTGGCGTTCTGTTCGATGAACTCGCGCCTCTTCTCGGGCTCTTCGCCCATCAGAACGGTGAACAATTCGTTCGCCTTTTCCGCGTCGGTGATGCTCACGCGGAGCATTGTACGCGTTTCGGGGTTCATCGTGGTGTCCCACAGCTGATCCTGGCTCATCTCGCCGAGACCCTTGTAGCGCTGCACTTCCGCCTTGCGGTCAATGCTGACGAGATAGTTTTCGAGGTCTGCGTCGTTGTAGAAGTAGGATTCCTTCTTGGTGCCCTTTTGGGTGACCTTGTAAAGGGGCGGCTGGGCGATGTAGACGTGTCCCTGCTCGACGACCGGCTTCATGAAGCGGTAGAAGAACGTCAGCAGCAGGATGCGGATATGGCTGCCGTCGACGTCCGCGTCGGT